>DATEJJ010000081.1:0-13353 GCA_035278125.1 Rugosimonospora sp. | reverse complement strand
CCGCGGTCGCCACGGCCACCGCGCTGACCAGCACGCAGCCCGTCTGGCAGGGGCTCATCGCGCTCGGCCAGGGCCGGCGGCTGCCCCGGCGGGTCTGGCTCGGCATCGGGATCGCGGTGACCGGTGCCGCGGTGGCCAGCGGCGTCGACCTCGCCGTGTCCACCCGCGCCTTCACCGGGGACATGCTGGCGCTGGCCGGCGGTGTGGGCAATGCCGTGTACACCGCGCTCGGCGAGCGGGTCCGCAGCACCGTCAGCAACACCGCGTACTCGGCGGTCTGCTACAGCGTCTGCGCGCTCGCGCTGCTCGCCACGTGCCTGGTGGCGGGGGTACCGCTGGCCGGGTTCCCGACAAGCGCGTGGCTCGCGATCCTGGGCCTGACGGTCGGGCCGCAGCTGCTCGGGCACACGATGTTCAACTACGCGCTCGAGCGCGTGTCGGCCACCACGGTCTCGGTGCTGGTGCTGCTCGAAGTACCGGGTGCCGCCCTGATCACCTGGCTGTGGCTGCACCAGGCACCGCGCGGCGCGCAGTGGCCCGGCCTGGCGCTGCTGCTGGCGGGCGTGACCGTGGTGGTGCTGGGCAGCCGCCGCCCGGCCCTGCCGATCGCGGATGCGCCCTAGGCGGTTGCCGGAGTCAGCCCCACCGCGGCCGCGCTCACCTCCCACAGCTTCGCCGCGAAGGCCGCGTCACCGGTGGGCGGGGATGGCCGGCGCAGTTGCCGCTTGACGTAGTAGCCGCCGTCGGTCAGCTCCGCCGCGGGCGTGCCGGCCAGCCAGAGCATGGTGTCCGCGCCGCCCTCGGGCGTGGTGAGCATCGGCGCGAACCGGTAGAAGAACCGGTACACCGCGCTGTCCCGGCCGAAGTTCGAGCGCACCACCCCCGGGTGGTACGAGAAAGAGAGGATCTCCGGCCAGCGGCGCGCCGCCTCCGCCGCGAACAGGATGTTGGCCTGCTTGCTGGAGCCGTACACGCGCAGCGCCCGGTACGGGTGGCGGTTGCTCTCCAGGTCCGCCGGGTCCAGCCGGCCGGAGCGGTGCGCGTCCGACGCGGTGTTCACCACCCGCCCGCCGGCCAGCCGCTCCCGGAGCAGGTTTGTGAGCAGGAACGGCGACAGGTGGTTGGCCTGTATCGTCTGCTCATGACCGTCCACAGTGGTCACCCGCTGGTGCCCCACCGCGCCCGCGTTGTTGGCCAGGACGTCAATCTTCGGGTACGCCGCTCCGAGCCGCTCGGCCAGCGCCCGTACCTCGTCCAGCACCGAGAAGTCGCACCGGTACCCGGCGGGCTCCGCATCCGGCCCGGCCAGCTCGCGTACCGCCGCCACCGCCTGCGCCAGGCGGTTCTCGTCCCGCCCGACCAGCGCCACCCGCGCGCCGAGCCGCGCGAAGCCGAGCGCGCCAGCCAGGCCGACACCGGAATTCGCCCCGGTTACCACCACGGTGCGCCCCGTGAAATCTCCCACAGACACATTCTCGTCAGCCACGGCGCGAGGTTACCGTACCCGGAAGTAACGTGGCCTTAACGATGGGAGCCAACATGGGTGCTGCCGGTCATTCGCGCCGCTCCTGCCTGGCGGTGCCGGGCTCCAACCCGAAGATGCTCGACAAGGCGCAAGGGCTGCCCGCCGACCAGGTCTTCCTGGACCTGGAGGACGCGGTGGCGCCGCTGGCCAAGCCGTCCGCGCGCAAGAACATCGTGGCGGCGCTGCGGGAGGGCGACTGGGCGGGCAAGGCGCGGGTGGTGCGGGTGAACGACCTGACCACCCAGTGGACGTACCAGGACGTGGTGGAGGTGGTCGAGGGCGCCGGCGGGTACCTCGACGCGCTGATGCTGCCCAAGGTGCAGGACGCCTCGCACGTCCAGTGGCTCGACCTCACGCTGACCCAGCTGGAGAAGGCGCTCGGCCTGCCGCCCGGCGGTATCGGCATCGAGGCGCAGATCGAGAACGCCCGCGGACTGGTCAATGTGGACGCCATCGCCGCCGCCTCGCCCCGGGTGGAGACGATCATCTTCGGCCCGGCCGACTTCATGGCCTCCATCAACATGCGCTCGCTCGCGGTCGGCGCGCTGCACCCGGACTACCCGGGCGACCCGTACCACTACATCCTCATGCGGATCCTGATGGCCGCCCGCACCTACGACCTCCAGGCGATCGACGGGCCGTTCCTGCAGATCCGCGACGTCGACGCGTTCCGCGAGGTGGCCGGGCGCAGCGCGGCGCTGGGCTTCGACGGCAAGTGGGTGCTGCACCCGGGCCAGATCGACGCGGCCAACGAGATCTATTCGCCGGACCAGAAGGACTACGACCACGCCGAGCTGATCCTGGACGCGTACGACTACTACACCTCGGAGGCGGGCGGCAAGCTCGGCGCGGTCATGCTCGGCGACGAGATGATCGACGAGGCGTCCCGCAAGATGGCGCTGGTGATCGCGGCGAAGGGCCGGGCCGCCGGCATGGCCCGCACCACCGCGTTCGAGCCGCCCCGGTGAGGGGCGGCTTGCCGCACGGCGGTCAGGACGGGTAGGTGCTGGGCAGGTTGTTGGCGTTGCGGACCGCCCAGACGATGAACAGGACGTACGCCGTGCCGCCCAGCAGCGCCAGCGCGAAGATGATCCAGCCGCTGATGATGCCGGCCAGCGCCATGCCGTCGCCACCCTCGCCGCGCTCGCGGATCTGGCGGCGCGCCACGTGCCCGAGGATGGCGCCGATCAGGCTGGTCACGCCGCAGGTGGTCAGCCCGACCAGGGACAGCACCAGGGAGGCGATGGCCATCCCGTTGGTGCTCTGCGGGGGCGTCATCACCGGCGCGGCGTACCCGGGGTAGCCGGCGTAGCCGGGCTGCGGCGGCACATATCCGGGTGGGTACCCGCCCTGGCCCGGGTACCCGCCCGGGCCGGGGTACGCGCCGGGGCTGGTCGGGTAGGCGGGCTGGCCGGTGCTGGGATCGACGTACGTCGGACCGCTCGTCGGGTCTGACCAGCCGCCGGGCTGCTGGGGGTAGCTCATCGGAATCTCCGTCGTACGTCAGGTCCGCGACACGGGCGCGGGGTACCGGGGTGCCCGTCAGGGTACCGGGCGGGCGCTTGCCGCACGGTCCCTGATCGGCCCGCGACGCCTGCCCCTGAGGACTGCCGGATCACCGACACCCGGCCCCCACGGGGGTACCCCGGTCGTTGCCGGCTATAGGGCGACCGGGCAGGATCTGTGCCATGGATACCGCGAACGGGGTGCGCCTCGGGGACGAGCCGGCCTTCTCCCCGGCTGCCGTGACCCTCTCCGAACGGCTCGACGGCCGTGTGGCACTGGTCACCGGGGCCGGTAGCCCGGACGGCATAGGCTACGCCACCGCCCGCCGGCTGGCCGCGCTCGGCGCGCACGTGGCCATCGTGTCTACCACCCGGCGCATCCACGAGCGCGCCGGCGAACTGGGCGTGACCGGCTTCGTCGCGGATCTGACCGTGGAGGCGGAGGTGGGCGCGCTCGCCGACGCCATCACCGAGCAGCTGGGCGGGGTGGACATCCTGGTCAACAACGCCGGCCTGGCCAGCAAGGCGAGCCCTGAGGTGCTGCGCCCGGTGGCCCAGCTCACCATGGACGAGTGGCGCGCGGAGATCGACCGGAACCTGACCACCGCGTTCCTGGTCAGCCGCGCGTTCGTGACCGGCATGACCGAGCGGGGCTGGGGTCGCGTGGTCAACCTGGCGGCGACCGCCGGGCCGGTCAACGCGCTGCCCACCGAGGCGGCGTACGCGGCGGCCAAGGCGGGTGTGGTGGGCCTGACCCGGGCGCTGGCCATGGAGCTGGTGGCCGACGGGATCACGGTGAACGCGGTGGCGCCCGGGATCATCCACACCGCGGCGTCGACATTCGTGGAGTTGAAGCAGGGACTGGGTACCCCGATGGGCCGCCCGGGTACGCCGGACGAGGTGGCCGCGACCATCTCGTTCCTGTGCTCGCCGGGCGCGTCGTACATCACCGGCCAGATGCTCGTGGTCGACGGCGGCAACAGCGTCCGCGAAGCCGACTACCGGTGACCGTTTTCACGTCACACCCGGCTTGGTAGGTGGGAGTGGCGGGGGCGATACTGCTCGCAACCGTCCTTAACTACTCTTCAGTAACTTCGAGGAGAGCCATGTCCCGCCTCGCCCAGACACCCGGCCTCACCGATGTGCAGCGCGACATCCTGTCGACGGTACGCGAGTTCGTGGACAAGGAGATCATCCCGCACGCCCAGCACCTGGAGCACGACGACGCGTACCCCGCCGACATCGTCGACGGCATGCGCGAGATGGGACTGTTCGGGCTGACCATCGCCGAGGAGTACGGCGGGCTGGGCGAGTCGCTGCTCACCTACGCCCTCGTGGTGGAGCAACTGTCCCGAGGCTGGATGTCCATCTCCGGCATCGTCAACACCCACTTCATCGTGGCGTACCTGATCAGCCAGCACGGCAGCGCGGAGCAGAAGGCGTCGCTGCTGCCCCGGATGGCGACCGGCGAGGTGCGCGGCGCGTTCTCCATGTCGGAGCCCAACTGCGGCTCGGACGTGGCCGCGATCCGCACCCGCGCGGTACCGTCCGGCTCCGACTATGTCCTCAATGGACAGAAGATGTGGCTGACCAACGGCGCGTACTCCAGCGTGGTGGCCACGCTGGTCAAGACCGAGCTGGGCGCCGAATCGGTGTACGGCAACATGACCACGTTCCTGCTGGAGAAGCAGCCGGGCTTCGGCGAGACCGCGCCGGGCCTGACCATCCCGGGCCGGATCGACAAGATGGGGTACAAGGGCGTCGAGACCACCGAGATGATCCTGACTGATCACTCAGTCGGCGCGGCGTCGATCCTGGGCGGCCCGGAGGCCGGTCTCGGCCGCGGGTTCTACCAGATGATGGACGGCATCGAGGTGGGCCGGGTCAATGTGGCCGCGCGCGCCTGCGGCATCTCGATCCGGGCCTTCGAACTGGCCATCGGGTACGCGCAGCAGCGGCAGACCTTCGGCGAGCCGCTCTACAAGCACCAGGCGATCGCCTTCAAGCTCGCCGAGATGGGTACGAAGATCGAGGCGGCACACGCGCTGATGGTCAACGCTGCCCGCCTCAAGGACTCCGGGCAGCGCAACGACGTCGAGGCTGGCATGGCGAAGTTGCTCGCGTCCGAGTACTGCGCCGAGGTGGTGCAGGAGTCGTTCCGCATCCACGGCGGGTACGGCTACTCCAAGGAGTACGAGATCGAGCGGCTGATGCGGGAGGCGCCGTTCCTACTCATCGGTGAGGGTACGTCCGAGATCCAGAAGACGATCATCTCCCGCGGCCTGCTCAAGGAGTATCGCGCCTAGCTCTTCCTGGAGATGGCCCGCACCGCGCGCTCCACGGCGATGCAGAGGTCTTCGACGTAGTCCAGGCCGCCGTCCTCGGCGATCTTCCGGCTCTCCGTCGAGGCGATGCCCTGCTGCAGCCATAGTGCCTTGGCGCCGATGGCCACCGCCTGGCGCGCCACCTCCGGCGTGTCCTCGCTGGGCCGGAACACGTTCACCAGGTCCACCGGTACCGGGATGTCGGCGAGCGTGCGGTAGCAGGTCTGACCCCAGATCTCGTCCGCGTACGGGTTCACCGGGATCACCTGCCAGCCGTGCCGGAGGATCTGCAGCGGTACCGCGTACGCCTCCTTGCCCGGGTCCCGTGACGCGCCCACCACCGCGATCGTGGTCGATTCCCGCAGGATCTGCTCGGCAGTTCTCACGCGATCGACTCTACGTCGAACCGCCCGCTACATCAGGGTCAGCTGGACCGGCTCCGCCGGCTTCGGCTGCGGGGCGACCCGCCGCGCCTGCCCGGGCATGCTCGCCGGAATCCGGTGCCGCCGCGCCGCCGCGTGTACCCGCTCCGTCAGCTCCCGCTGGTACGCCGCCGGCGAGTACGCACCCCGCGCGAACAGCTCCCGGTACCGCGGGAGCAGGTCGGGCCTGGTCCGCGAGAGCCAGCTCAGGTACCACTCGCGGGCGCCGGTACGCAGGTGCAGCGGGAGCGGGGTCGCGCTCACCGCACCTGCGGCAGCGATCGCGGAGACGGTGGCGTCGATCGACTCGTCGTCGTCCGTCAGCCCGGGCAGTACCGGCGCCATCAGCACGCCCACCTCGAACCCCGCGTCGCTGAGCTGGCGTACCACGTCGAGCCGGCGGCGGGGTGACGGCGTACCCGGCTCTACCGTGCGCCACAGCTCCTCGTCCACGAACCCGACGGAGAAGCTCACCGAGACCGAGGTGACCCGCGCCGCCTCGCGCAGCAGGTCGAGGTCGCGCAGGATCAGCGTGCCCTTGGTGAGGATGGAGAACGGGTTGGCGAAGTCCCGCAGCGCGGCCAGGATGTCGCGCATCAGCCGGTACCGGCCCTCGGCCCGCTGGTAGCAGTCGACGTTGGTACCCATGGCGATGTGGCCGCCGCGCCAGCGGGGTGCGGCCAGCTCCCGGCGCAGCAGGGCACCGGCGTTGAGCTTCACCACGATGCGGGAGTCGAAGTCGTGCCCGGAGTCCAGGTCGAGGTAGGTGTGCGTGTTCCGGGCGAAGCAGTTGTGGCTGATCACGCCGTTGGCGATGAAGTCGCCGGTGCCGGTGCTGATGTCGTAGAGCGTGACGTCCACGCCCAGCGGCTCGACCGCCTCCACCTGCTGCGGCCCGAGCGTGGTCACCAGCCGGTCCTCGGTGGTCAGCGGGGAGTGCCCGTCCGGCCCGCCGCCCTCGCCGCTGACGTGCCGCCAGCCGTGCGCGGTCAGGAACCGGTGGTCGGCGCTGCTCACCAGCTCGGTGCCGTTGGCCAGGGTCACCCGGTACGCCGGGCGGACGCTCGACCAGTGGTCGCGTACCTCGGTCATCACGTACCGGCGCCGGTTGCCCACCGGTACCGTGCCGTAGATCGCGTCGCCCACCCGCAGGTCCGCGATGGCCCGGCTGGCCCCGTTCGCCATCAGCACCGGGGTATCGGCGGCCAGGCAGTAGGTGCACGCGTGCGAGCAGCCCCGGTACGGGTTGATCGTCCACTGGAACGGTACCCGCGACTGCGCGGGTACCCGGTTGATGATCGACTTCGCCTGGATCTCGTAGAAGGTCATCCCCGCGAAGCCGGGCGTGTTGAAGGTTCGGGCCACCGCGCCGGGCAGCGCGAGCGGCAACGGTGCCGCTCGCGACCACTCGGTGCTGTCGTCGTTGGTGCCGGTCTCAGCGCTGTTGCTTAGCCCTTCCCACCGCATGCCCTATATTAGCACAGGTGTTCGAAAGAAGTGCGGCAGGCTCAGGTGCCGGCGCCGACCTGCTTGCGTACCTCGTCCATGTCCAGGGCCCTGACCTGCTCGATCAGAGACTCGAGCGCGCTGGGCGGGAGTGCGCCCGGCTGTTCGAACACGATCACGCCGTCGCGGATCGCCATGATGGTGGGGATGGAGCGGATCTGGAACTGCTCGGCCAGCTCCTGCTCGGCGTCGGTGTCCACCTTGCCGAAGACGATGTCGGTGTGCTGCTCGGACGCCTTCTCGTAGGTCGGCGCGAAGGACCGGCAGGGCCCGCACCACGCCGCCCAGAAGTCCACCAGCACGATGCCGTCCCCGCTGGTGACCTCGTTGAAGTTCGCCGCGGAGAGGGTCTGCGTAGCCATCATGTCTCCGATCAATAGAACAACCCCTACCGCGCACCACAACGGATGCGCGTACCCCCGGCATTCCCGGCGCCGCAGTGGCCTACACGCCCGCCACCCTGATCACCGAGGGTGACCAACGGCGCGCGTAGGGGCTTGTCGGGTGCGGTGGCGTGACGTTCTTCACGGGCCCGGCCGCCGGGGGGCCGGCGCCAGCCGCGCGAGCGCCGCATTCGTCTAGCGGATTCCCAGGTCCACCCTGGGATACCGGTTGGTAACACATGCCGGATACCAGACAGATCATCCGGTCGGCAAGGGGCACGAACTGGGGCGTTTGTCTCAGCAAAATGTGATCAGACGGCTGCGCAGCGCAAAGATAATCTCACGGTTCTATAACTGTGACGTACGTCTCTGTCATGAGCTCCGGCTAGCCGTCACACTTAGTGACACCAGAGCGTGGGCGGCGGGTGCCGGGGAGGGCCCCGCCGTTCATTGCGTCCGGGGTACGGCATAGTGAGCGACCATGCAGTTCGGACGCTACTTCGAGGAGTTCGAGGTCGGGGCGGTCTACCGGCACTGGCCCGGCAAGACTGTGACCGAGTCGGACGACCACCTCTTCTGCCTGATCACGATGAACCACCACCCCCTGCACCTCGACGCGCACTACGCCGAGACGGCGACCGACTTCGGCCGCAACGTGGTGGTGGGCAACCTGATCTACTCGCTGCTGCTCGGCATGTCGGTACCGGACGTGAGCGGCCGCGCCATCGCCAACCTCGAAGTGGAGTCGCTGCGCCACGTGGCGCCCACCTTTCACGGCGATACCGTCTACGGCGAGACCACCGTGCTGGACAAGAAGGAGTCCGGGTCGAAGCCGGACCGGGGCGTGGTCACCGTGGAGACCAAGGGATACAAGCAGGACGGCACCATGGTGTGCGTGTTCCGGCGCCGGGTGATGGTGCCGAAGCGGGAGTACGCGGGCGCGGAGCACCCCAGCTTCCCCCAGCCTCGTACGGCCTGAGCAGGGCTTTTCCGGCCGCCAGCGGGCCATGAGCCTATGCTGAGGTTCGGGAGGGTCGACATGCCGCACGAACCTTCGTCCAGACTGCGCACGGAGTTGTCATTCCGTCGCGAAGAGTGGCATTTCCTGTTCCGGCTGCCGGGGCGGCTGGTCGTGGCGGCCACCCTGACCGACCCGGGTACGCCCCGCCGGCGGGTGGCGCAGGGGCTGGCGGGCATCGACGCGATCGCGGCCGGCCGGTTCTCCGCCAGCCGGCTGGTACGCGACGTGGTGGCCGCGATCTACGACGAGTCCGAGGACCGGCCGCCGCCGGGCGAGCGGCTGGCCGACCCGCAGACGGCGGTACCGGAGACGCTCATCGCGTGCCGCTCGGCGGCCGGCATGCTCGCCCGCCGGGTCGGCCGGGCCGAGACCGACGCCTACCGGCACTGGTTCGAGTCGATCGCCGCGCGGGTGTGCCAGGCGGGGCACGCCGACGCGCTGTCGGTACCCGCCGCCCGGCCGCTGGCCGAGGGGCAGCGCCGGTTCCTCGCCGCCGTGTCCGCCGCCTTCGAGATCGGAGTGGCGTCCGGCTAGCCTCGTCACACTGTGGACGAGGTGGGCGTGGACGAGGTGGGCGTGGGGCCGTGGCCGGGGGCGTGGCCCGAGGATCCCCGGTACGACCCGGAGCTGCTCGCGGGCGGAGACCGGCGCAACGTGGTGGACCGGTACCGGTACTGGCGGCACGAGGCGATCGTGGCCGACCTGGACACCCGGCGGCACGGCTTCCACGTCGCCATCGAGAACTGGCAGCACGACCTGAACATCGGCACCGTGGTACGCAACGCGAACGCGTTCCTCGCGGCCGAGGTGCACGTGGTGGGCCGGCGGCGGTGGAACCGGCGTGGCGCCATGGTCACCGAGCGTTACCAGCACGTCCGGCACCACGAGACGATCGAGGAGTTCGTGGCCTGGGCCGCCGTACAGGCGCTCCCGGTGATCGGCATCGACAACCTGCCCGGCGCCCGGCTGCTGGACGGCGCCCCGCTGCCCCCGCGGTGCGTGCTGCTGTTCGGGCAGGAGGGCCCGGGGCTGTCCGGACCGGCCCGGACGGCGTGCGCGCAGGTGCTGTTCATCCCGCAGTACGGCTCCACCCGCTCGATCAACGCGGGCGTGGCCAGCGGGATCGCGATGTACTCGTGGATCCGCCAGCACGCCACGCCGCCACCTTTGCCCCGGATTACTTGACGTGAGCCCTAGGGGTGGCGGAACGTGGAGGACGTGGGGGTTGCGGTGAGTTGTCCGCGGTGCGGCGGCGAGGTCAGGCCGCCCGATCTCATGTCCTCGGACTGGCGCTGCGACGCCTGCGGGCCGGTACCGCCCCTGCATGTGGCCAAGCACATCGGGCCCGAGATCATGGAGGCAGCCGTCGGCCACGTGCAGCAGATGGCGATCTGGTGCCCCTGGCCGCTGCCCGCCGGCTGGATGGTGACCGGGGTCGGCTGGGCCGGTGACGAGCGCGGCGGCACCGCCGCCACGGTGCTCGCCTGCAGCGGCCCGGCGCCGCTCGCCGGTGGCCCCGCCGACATCGTGCTGATCGCGGAGAAGCCCGGGGTGGGCCTCGGCAACCGGTTCGCGGGGCTGCCCGGCATCGACCCGGGGCCGTACCTGCAGGAGGCGCTGGAGCACACCGCGGCGCACGCGAAGGTCAAGGCCGCCGGCTGGCCCACCCCGATGTGGGCGATCAGCGCCAAGGACGACCGGAGCGCGTACGTGGGCGAGGCCAAGGGCGTCTGGCTGTACGCGGTCTGCTGGCCGGCCTCCACCGGGTACCTGCTCGCGGAGGACATGGTGCTGGAGGATCTGACCGACTGGGTACCCCCGGAGCTGGTGTTCGGAGCGCCGTCTCCCTACCTCCACGGATCTGCCTGACTTCGGGCTCAAGGCTTAGCGGACAATTGTGCGGTGCCTGTCCGGCGCCGCAAGTTGCATTTCGAGGCGGCCGGACAAGAGACTCCATCGCACTTGCCGGCGCTCCAATTGCCGGATGCGGGCGGGCTGGACGGGCAATCCTGGTGCGACACGCCGGACACCGAGCGCTCTGCTCGATAAACCATACTTCCGCAGGTCACACCGGGTAACTTACGCATGAGAGGGTCAACTGATACGCTAAGTGCGCCGCGACAAGGGGTCCGGCGCATGGGGAGGGGAAGGCCGGAGATGGTCAAGAAAATCCTCACCTGGGGTCTGGTCGCGTTTCTGATTTTTTTCATCGCGTTTAGGCCCACGAGTGCCGCCGCCGTCTTCCGGCAGCTGGGTAGCACGCTTTACTCCGTAGCGACCGGCGTCGGGCAGTTCTTCTCGAGCCTGGTCGCCTAGCGGCCGATGACAACGGACGACCCGCGCACCCCTCCCGACCCGGACAGACCGGGTCGGGCGCCGGAGTCGGATCAAGGCTCCGGCCCGCGCCCCCACCGTGGGCGCCCGGCCTACGACGATGACACTGCCGAGTTTCCTCCCCAGATCGATGAGGAGGAGATCGCCGGCCTGCGCTACGGCGGCACGCCCGTCGGGCCGCGCAGCGTCATGCCGCTCGAAGACGAACCCAGCGGCCTCGTGTCCCGGTACCTGTTCCCCACGGAGAAGTTCCGCGGGGAGTGGAAGAAGCACTGGATCCACCTGGTCAAGGAGTTCCTGATCGGGGCGGCCGCGACCGTCCTGATGGGGTGGTTGACCGGCTTCCTCGGCAAGCACAACCAGAACGGCCTGGTCACCGTGGCCGTGCTGGCCTGGATCGGGGTGCTGGGCTTCGTGGGTTGGCGCATGCTGGACTGGTGGTACGACCGGTTCATCCTCACCAACAAGCGGATCATGGTGGTCAAGGGGCTGATCACGCGCTCGGTCGGCATGATGCCGCTGGTCCGCGTGACGGACATGAAGTACGAGCAGTCGCCGCTGGGCCGGATGCTCAACTACGGCACGTTCGTGGTGGAGTCGGCCGGCCAGGACCAGGCGCTGCGTACGGTCAAGCCGCTGCCCAACCCGAACGAGCTGTACCTGCGCATCGTCGAGGAGATGTACGAGCCCGAGGCGGTGGAGGCGCGGCTGTCCCGGTCCGCGGAGGAATCGACGACCGGCGACGCGTGACCGCAGCTGCATGCGCATAGATCTTCATACCCACTCGACCGCCAGCGACGGCACGCTCACGCCCGAACAGCTGGTCCGGGCCGCCGCCGGCGCGGGACTGGACGCCGTCGCGCTCACCGACCACGACACGACGGCCGGCTGGGCGCGGGCGGCCGGCGCGCTGCCCGCCGGCTTGACGCTGGTACCGGGGGCGGAGTTGTCCTGCCGCTGGCACGGTACCGAGCCGAGCATCGCGCTGCATCTGCTGGCGTACCTGTTCGACCCGGAGCACGCGGGCCTGGCCACGGAGCTGGCGCGGGTACGGCTGTCCCGGGAGGAGCGCGCGGCCCGCATGGTCGACCTGCTGCGCGCCGACGGGTACGACGTGACCTGGGACGAGGTGCAGGGGTACGCGGCCGGGGGTACCGTCGGGCG
This sequence comes from Rugosimonospora sp., assembly GCA_035278125.1. Taxonomy (GTDB): domain Bacteria; phylum Actinomycetota; class Actinomycetes; order Mycobacteriales; family Micromonosporaceae; genus DATEJJ01. The sequence goes on along the minus strand of DATEJJ010000081.1, from coordinate 1,169 downwards.
GCCCCACCTGGCCCAGGCGCTGATCAGGCGCGGGCTGGTCGGCACCGTCACCGAGGCGTTCCAGCCGGACTGGCTGGGCCACCGGTACCGCCTGCCCAAGGTGGACCTGGACGTCTTCGCCGCGCTGGCGCTGGTACGCGAGGCGGGCGGGGTACCGGTGTTCGCCCATCCCCGGGCCAGCCGCCGGGGCCGGATCGTGCCGGACGAGCTGATCGTGGAGATGGCCGGCCGGGGACTGTTCGGGCTGGAGGCCGACCACGAGGACCACACGCCGGAGGAGCGGGCCCACGTGCGCGGGCTGGCCCGCGAGCTGGGTCTGGTGGTCACCGGTTCGAGTGATTTCCACGGCGCGAACAAGTCCGTCCGGCTGGGTGCCTGTCTCACGACTCCCGACGTGTACCAGCAGATTCTTGAGGCCGGAACCGGGACGGCGGCGGTGTGAGTGAGCGTCAGCGAGCGAGCCATGAGCGCAGCAGCGTCCGCGAGCGGTGTCGCCGGCCCGAAGGGACGGCGGCGGCGTGAAGCTGTTTCTGACGGCGTTTGTGACCTTGCTGGTGATCACCGATCCGCCGGGTGGGGTGCCGATCTTCCTGGCGCTCACCGGGGCGATGGGCGCCCGCGAGCGGAACCGTGCCGCCTGGCAGGCGGTGGCGCTGGCCGGCGGCGTGATCGTGGTGTTCGCGGTGGCCGGCCAGACGCTGCTCGCGTACCTGCACATCTCGCTACCCGCGCTGCAGGGCGCGGGCGGCCTGCTGCTGGTGCTGGTCTCGCTGGAACTGCTCACCGGCAAGAGCGACGCGCCCGACCGGCAGGCCACCTCGAATGTGGCCCTGGTGCCGCTGGGTACCCCGCTGCTGGCCGGGCCGGGCGCGATCGTGGCCACCATGCTGTTCGTGCGGCAGGCCCACCGGATCACCGACTACCTGCAGATCGCCCTCGCGATCGCGCTGGTGCTGCTGGTGGTCTGGGTGGTGCTGCGCTTCTCCGGGCTCGTGGTGAAGCTGCTGCGCCCGGCCGGCATCGAGGTGGTGACCCGGATCGCCGGGCTGCTGCTCGCGGCCATCGCGGTCCAGTTGATCGCCGACGCGGTGGCGGCGTTCGTCACGACTTATCGACACTCGCCGCATTGAGCGCGGCGCGGGCCCGCCGGCGGCGGCGCATCGCGATCC
>DATEJJ010000080.1:0-18787 GCA_035278125.1 Rugosimonospora sp. | reverse complement strand
GGATGCCGTCGCGGCACCGGCAGACCCGAGTCGTATCGCGTATGTGGCCTTCACCTCCGGCTCGACCGGGCAACCCAAGGGGGTACCGGTGCCGCACCGCGCCGTCGTGCGGCTGGTCCGCGGCGTGGACCACGTGCGCCTCGGCCCCGGGGAGCGCTACCTGCGCCTGGCCCCGCTCGCGTTCGACGCCTCGACCCTGGAGCTGTTCGCCCCGCTGCTGTCCGGCGCCGGCATCGAGGTGTACCCCGACGGCCCGGTGACGCCGACCGACCTGGCCCGGTTCCTGACCGAGCGCGGCGTGACCGTGCTGTGGCTGACCGCCGGCCTGTTCCGGCTCGTGGCCGACCACCGCCCGGAAGCCTTTGCCCGGGTACGCCAGGTGCTCACCGGCGGCGACGTGGTACCCGCCGCGCAGGTGCGCCGGCTGCTGCGGCGGTACCCGGGGCTGCGCGTCACCAACGGGTACGGCCCGACGGAGTGCACCACCTTCGTCGCCGTACACCACCTCGACTCGGCGGCCGAGGTCACCGACCCGGTGCCGATCGGCCGCCCGATCGCCGGTACCCGCGTCTTCGTGCTGGACGAGCACGGTCACCCGGTCCCGCCGGGCGCCGTGGGGGAGCTGTGCGTCGGCGGTCCCGGCCTGGCCGATGGGTACCTGGGCGCGCCCGAGGAGACGGCCCGCGCATTCGGCCAGGTCTCCCCGGGGGAGCACAGCCGGAGCCGGGTTTTGGCGGAGGCGAGCACCCCCGACGTCACCCCGGACGCGGGCGAGCGGCTGTACCGTACGGGCGACCTGGTGCGGTGGGACGGGCGGGGGCGGTTGGCGTTCCTCGGCCGGCGGGACAACCAGGTGAAGGTACGCGGCTTCCGGGTCGAGCCGGATGCGGTGGCCCGCCGCCTCCGCGCGCACCCGCGGGTACGCGACGCGGTGGTGGCGGGTGTGGGGGAGCCTGGTACGGACCGGCAGTTGCTGGCGGCGGTGCTGGTGGAGGAGCCGGCTCCGACGGTCGGGGAGCTGCGTGCCTGGGTGGGTGCGGAGCTGCCGTCCTACGCGGTACCGGAGTTGTGGTCGTGCACGGACGCGTTCCCGTTGACAGGCAACGGCAAGGTGGACCTGCGCACGCTGGCGGCACTGGCCACCGCCTAGCCGCCGGCCTTACCCGGCGGCGCGGCCCGCTTGTGCCAGCCGGCCTGGATGGTGGGGTCCAGGTGAACCAGCGGCAGGAAGAACACGGGCATGCCGAGGCGGTTTGTCATGGACGCAAGGAACTCCCGGATGAACGGCGCGACCACCGGCATCACCCAGGTTCGCGCGTGCTCCTCGACCTCGTCTTCGGTGAACGTCACGTCGCTCGGCGCCTCGTAGGCGGCAACGAAGGACGAGGCGATGTCGACGATCCGCTGACCGTCCTTGTTGTCGAACCGGTGGGTGGTGCTGACGAGATACACCAGCCCATCGTCGTCATAGGACGGATGGATATCGACATCTGATGACACCTTGCCGGGGTCTGTGTGATCGGCGTCGCCACGCTCTACCGAACAGCCATGGAGCACGACGGCGCCCAACTCGACCAACTGGTGAACACTTCGTGCTGTTCGACGGGTCACGACTTCCCGCCACCTGAGGATATCGAGGGACGGATGGGCTCGGTCTGCCACTCTGCTTGCCGGATGGGCACCGGGTGCGGGGCGTTGGACTTCCCTCTACCCCGGGACACGATCAGCCGATCAACGAATTGCGGCTCGCCGTGCGGGACGCAGCCGAGGACGTCGTCCGCCGGGACGAACATCTGGAACGTCATCGGCCCGTCGCCGGTCAGGAACATCTGCTCATAGAGGTCGTAACCGCCGGCAGCGGCGGCGGTCCGGCCTCGTCGCCTGGGTCGGCCACGCTTTTCGGGTGAGGACAGCGACCTGGTCGGAGCGTCGGCCGGCACAGCCACGAGCTGAATCGCGTAACCCATGGCGCGCATGAACCGAGCCAGGGTGGCGATACGGATGTTGCCGTCGCTGCGGAAGACCTGCGACACGCGCCCCTCGGTCACGCCCAGCCGCGCCGCCAGATCCTTCTGCGACATGGCCGACCGTTCCTTCGCGCCGAACAGGAGGCGCATGGCCTGAACCGCCAGATTGGCCGAGGCCAGTCCCAGCCCGCCGGGCACTGTGGCCGTCCGCTCCTCGTGGAGCGATCGGCTATCTCTTGTCATGATTCACGTCCTCCTCTCGCACCTGCCGGCAACGGTCTATGTTGCGTTGGCCCGCCTTCTCGCCGAGCTTCGGGAAGACATATCCAAGTCGAACACGCTCATCCAGATTCGGGAACCACCGGTAGTCGTCGTCGGTGTCAGCCAGCGACCGATCGTCGATCCGCACCTTCTCGCTGTACGTGCCGTCCCCGGGGGTGTCGAAGAATGAGATGCGCTTCCTGCCCAGCTTGAACTCCCAGATACCGCTGCCGAGGTAGTTGACGGCGGTCCGGTACGGCGGGACGCCCTCGTCCGCGAGAATTCGGCACCACTCAAGGATCTTGTCGTAGTCGTCGATCTGGTCATCGTCGGGCGGGGGAGGTTGGAAGTCCGGATCCTCCACCCATGTCCCGCAGGCAAGTTGATCAAGAAATGTCGCAGCTGGCGAACCTCCGTCTTCCGCTACGGCACACTCCACGATGTGGCGCTCGCCGTCGGCCACGACCCTGCGCCTGACTTTAGCCAATTGTAAACTCCCCCGCGCGGTGACGGCAGCCCCACATGGTGAACCGAGAGTTGCGACTCAACCTCATCGGGTCGAGTAAGCCAGGATGATCGCAAGACAGGGCTTCCTGGCTGTCAGCCGCCGGGAGGTTATCACGCGGCTCACATGGGCGCAGTGCGCGCTAGACCGTGGCGCGTACCGCCAGGCGGCCGCGGAGCCGGGCGGGGCGGCCGGTGCGGTCCTCGAAGCGGTCCGCGCTGCCGGCCAGGCCGCTCAGGCCGCGTACCCCGATGAAGCGCAGCGGCTCCGGCTCCCAGCGTCGGGCCCGGTGGTTGGTCCAGCAGAGCGTGGCCTCCGGCCGGTCCGCCTTCGTCAGCAGCGCCGCGAGCGAGCGCCCGGCCAGGTTGCTCAGCGCGATGCCCTCGCCGCCGTACCCGCCCACGTGCGCCAGTCCCGTGTTCTCGTCGTGGACGACCACGGGCAGCGCATCGCGGTGCAGGCCGAAGGCGCCGCCCCAGTGGTGGCTCACCCGCACGCCCGACAGCGCTGGGAACAGCTCGACCAGTGACGACTGCAGCAGCCCGCGTACCTGCTCGTCGCGGTCGAACCGGCGGTCGGTGCGCGAGCCGAGGTGGTACCCGATGCTGCGGCCGCCCACCACGATCCGGTCGTCGGCGGTGCGCTGGAGGTACGCGTACCGGTAGTGCGAGTCGGCCACGGTCATCCGGTCCCGCCAGCCGAGCTTGGCGACCAGTTCAGGGGCGAGCGGCTCGGTCGCGATCATGTGGGAGTACAGCGGGACGATGCGCCGGCGGTGGCCGGGCAGCCGCCCGGTGTACGCCTCGGTCGCGCATACCACGAAGCGGGCGCGTACCGTGCCGTGGTCGGTGCGTACCAGCCCGGGGCGCAGGTCCAGCGCCCGGGTGTGCTCGGCGATGGTGGCGCCCCGCCGCTCCACCACGGTGGCCAGGCCGCGGGCCAGGCGGGCCGGGTGGATGGCGGCGCAGTGCGGCGTGTACCCGGCCGCGCGTACCCCGGTCGCGTCGATGCGCTCGCTGACGTCGGCCGGGGTGAGCAGCTTCAGGCCGGTGATGCCCATCATCCGGCGTGCCTCGTGCCAGGCGCGCAGCCGGTCCTCCTGCGGGCCGGTGCGGGCGAGGTACAGCGCGCCGTCCTTGCGCCAGTGGCAGTCGATGCCCTCCTCGACGGTGACCCGCTCGATCTCGTCGAGGCTCTTGCGTCCGGCCCGGAACAGTTGCAGGGCCGCCTTGAGCCCGTGCCGGCGGATCATCGTCATCAGGCCCGAGGGCATCTCCGCGGTGCACCAGCCGCCGTTGCGCCCGGACGCGCCGAAGCCCGCCTGCATGCCGTCGACCACCAGCACCCGCAGTCCGGGGTCGAAGACCCGCAGGTAGTAGGCGGTCCACAGGCCGGTGTAGCCGCCGCCCACGATCACCACGTCGGTCTCGGTGTCCCCGGCCAGCGGCGGCCGGGCCGCGAGTTCAGCACCGGAGAGCGAGTCGAGCCAGAAGCTCGGAACTCCAGGGACCGGCATCGACGCCACCGCCTTCCATCCAACTCGTATCTTGTGTTCTACCCTAGCGAGCCTTCTGGAAGAAAGACAGATAGCAGTACGATGCCTCTAGTGTCGCCGAACGGGAAGGGACCGCGATGGCGGGGACGGAGGACGACGACGGCCGGTACGCGGTCGTGGTCAACGACGAGGAGCAGTACTCGATCTGGCCGGCGGACCGGGAGCCACCGGCCGGCTGGCGCGGCGAAGGCACGGCCGGTACCCGGCAGGAGTGCGCGGACCACATCGACCGGGTCTGGACCGACATGCGGCCGCTGAGCCTGCGGCGCGCGCACGCGGAGGAGGTGCCGGGATGAGGATGTACTATCCGCGCTCGGCGTACCGGGTCGCGGACCGGCTGCGCGGCCGGGGGCGCCGGTGGCCGGCGAGCTTCGCGGACCGGCTGACGCATCCGGTACCCACCGCGCGGGCGGTGACGAAGATGCTGCGCGACGGGACACTGCGCGGCGACCTGGCGCAGGCGTCGGCCATCCCGGTGCGGGAGGGTGCGCGGGTACCGGAGGCGGGGCCGGACGACCTGGCGGTCACCTGGGTGGGGCACGCGACCTGCGTCGTACGCATCGGCGGCCTGGTGGTGCTGACGGATCCGGTGTGGTCGCGGCGCATCCCGGGGGTACGCCCGCGGTACACGCCGCCGGGGATCGCCTTCGCGGACCTGCCCCGGGTGGACGCGGTCGTCATCAGCCACAACCACTTCGACCACCTGGACGCACCGACGGTACGCCGCCTGCCCCGCGACACCACGATGCTGGTACCGGCGGGGCTGGGCTGGTGGCTGCGGCGCCTGGGTTTCCGCGCGGTGGTCGAGTTGGACTGGTGGGAGTCGGCGACCGTGGGCGGGGTGCGGTTCGGCTTCGTACCGTCGCACCACTGGAGCCGGCGTACCCCCTTCGATACCTGCAAAAGCCTCTGGGGCGGCTGGATGATGAGCGCGGCGGCCGGCGGGAAGCGGGTGTATTTCGCCGGCGACTCGGCGTACGGCGAGTTCTTCGCCCGGATCGGCAAGGAGTATCCGGGCATCGACGTGGCGCTGCTCCCGGTGGGCGCGTTCCAGCCCCGGTGGTTCATGAAGCCGATGCACATGGACCCGGCCGAGGCGGTACGGGCCTGTGCGGACCTCGGCGCGCGGCGGATGGTGCCGATCCACTGGGGTACCTTCGCGCTGTCCGCGGAGCCGGTGCTCGCCCCGCTGGAGCAGGCCCGCGCGGCCTGGGCGGCGGCCGGGCGCGACCGGGATCTGTTGTGGGACCTGGCCATCGGCGAGGGCCGGGTGCTCGCCGCGAGTGCCGCACACGCCTGAGTGACGGCTTCGGCCGGCTCCCTTCGGCGGGGAGCCGGCCGAACTGTCTACTGTGGATATTCAGGGGCGGGACGGGGTGGCCCGGGACCGGCGGGTCGCGCGCGCGGCGAAGTACGCCCGCGGCGTGATGGCCGCCCGGTGCGGCAGCAGCAGCGGGATCTTGTCGCCCACCTCCTGCCGCCAGACGAAGAAGTCGGCGGCGAGGTCCCCGGTCCGGCCGGGCATGAAGGTGAGCTGGTGCACGGTGACGAAGGCGTGCTCGGTGTACTCGGTCTGCCGGCGCAGCACCAGGTCCCGTACGATCTTCCCGCCGGTGTGGCTGGTCGCCAGCCCGTTGCCGGTGTACCCGTGCGCGTACACCAGGCCCGAGGCGGTACGGCCGAACTGCGGGATGAAGTTGCGGCTCCAGTCCAGGCAGCCGGCGTACTGGTGGGTGAAGCCCACGTCGCGCCAGTCCGGGAAGAACTCGGCGAAACGCCGCCGCAGCTCGGCGTAGGCCGCGCCGTTGCCGGCGTGCGCCGGGTTCATGTCCCGCCCGTGCCGGTAGTGCCAGCGCCCGCCGGTCCACACCACCCGGTTGTCGGGGGTGAGCCGGGCGCCGATGGAGAAGTTGCTCAGGTCCGCCAGGCCCTCCCGGCCGGGCCACGCCACCCGACCCAGCTGCTCGTCCGGGAGCGGCTCGGTGACCATGGCGTAGCTCCACACCGGCATGACCCGCTTGTGCAGCTCCGGGAACATGTGCTGCCACGCGCCGGTGGCCACCACCACCTCGCGCGCGGTGACCGTACCCCGCGCGGTGCTGACCTGGAAGTGGTCGCCGACCCGGCGCACCTCGGTCACGGCGGTACGCTCGTGGATCGTGACGCCCTGGTCGCGGACCACCCGGGCCAGCCCGCGTACCAGCCGGTGCGGGTTGACCACAGCGCCGCTGGTCTTCAGCGCGCCGCGTACCATCGGCGAGCCGATCCGTTGCTGCGCCTCGGCCTGGTCCAGCAGCTTGAAGCTGCCGGCCAGGCCGGTCCGGTTGGCCCGCACGGTCTGCAGCTCCAACCGGGCCAGCTGCTTGGCGTTGGTGACGATCTGCAGCATCCCGCTGGGCTCGTAGCCCGCGTCGATGCCGTGCTGCCGGCAGAACCGTCCAATCTCGACGATCGAGCGGGCGGTCGACTTGTAGACGCCGGCAGCCTTGTCCCGGCCGTAGTACCAGAGCAGTCGGCGCAGTACCTTGCCCGGGGCCAGGTACAGGAACCCGCCGGCGAGGCCGGAGGCGCCGGAGCCGGCGTAGTCGGATTCGAGGACGTGGATGTCGGCGGAGGGCTCGGCCTCCTTGAGGAAGTGTGCCGACCAGAGCCCGGTGTAGCCGCCGCCGATGATGCAGACGTCGCAGCTCAGGTCTCCGGGCAGGGGCTCACCCACCTCCACCGGCTCGGTCTCGTGCCAGTACACCGCTTGTTCGGTCGCGTGCACGCTTGGCTCCTTCGGTCAGGCGCGGCGCGCCTCGATGACGTCCCACGAGACGGGTCCCGTGTCCACTCTGGACACGCCGTCCACGGTGAAGCCCGCGGCGGCCAGCATCCCGCGGAACTGTGCCTCGCTGCGTACCTTGCCGCCGGCGGTGAGCAGCAGCCAGAAGTCGATCAGGCGCATGCGCGACGCGAAGAGGTTGCCCTCGGCCAGGTCCCGGGTGGGGTCGGCGGGGTAGTGCCAGTCGATGACCAGCAGCGGGGTACCCGGCTTCGCGGCGGCCGCGATGCTGGACAGGATCCGCGCGGCGTGCTCGTCGTCCCAGTCCAGCAGCACGCTCTTGATGGTGTACAGGTCGCCACCGGCCGGTACCGACTCGAAGAAGTTGCCGGGCGCGAACTCCACCCGGCCGGCGGCGGGCTGGGTGGCCACGTACTCGCGGGCCCGCTCGATGACCTCGGGGATGTCGACCAGGACGCCGGTGGACTGCGGCGCGCCGGCGAGCATGGCCGACAGCAGCGCGCCGTGGCCGCCGCCGACGTCGACGATGCGCGGGTACTTCGCCACGCCGAACCGGCTGGCGATGCGCCGGCCGCAGGTGGCCGCCAGGAACGCCAGCGCTTTGCCGAACATGACACCCTCGTCGGCGCGCATGGAGATGTTCTCGAAGTAGTCGAGGAAGTCCTCGCCGAGGGCCACCTTGGTGGCGGCCTCGCCGCTGCGTACGGTCTCGCCGATCTGCTCGTACATCCGGTTCATACGCGGGCCGGCGAAGCTGACCATCGCGGCGTGCATCGGGCTGTCCGAGCGCAGCAGGGCACCGGTCGCGGTGAGCGTGAACCGGCCGGTCTCCTCCTCCCGTACCAGGTCGGCCACGGCGCAGGCGCGCAGGAACCGGGTCAGCGCCGGCTCGTCGAAGCCCATCCGGGCGGCCAGTTCGGTCGAGGTGAGCGGACCGCCGGCGAGCGCGTCGGCGATACGCAGTTCAGCGGCGGCCCGCACGTAGGCCGCCTTCTCGTGGCTCATGATGACGTCAAGAAGCGCCGTGAAGCCCGACAGGCCCGGTGAGGCGGCCGGTGCCGGGGCGGCCGGCGTCGCGGTGATTGACATGGCCAGCAGCGTATCCCCGGTCATCCGCGGAGTCACTAGTATCTGGCAAAATACATGTTACGAGAAAGCAGATAGTAGTGACACGGGCCAGCGGGCCGGCTACGCTCGGCGCCATGCGGGCTGGGCTGCTGATGAGATTCGACCCGTCCGATCCGGCGGTCTTCGCCGACCCGTACCCCGAGTACGCGCGGCTGCGCGAGGCCGGTCCGCTGGCCCGGGGGTTCGGCGGGCAGTGGGTGCTGTCGCGGCACACCGACGTGTCCTGGGCGCTGCGGGACAAGCGGCTGACCAAGCTGCTGCCGCCGGAGTACTACGCGTCCCTGGTCGGGTCCGGCGAGTCGAGCGCGTTCCTCGGCCGGATGCAGGAGCTGTTCCACGACCGGCGGGTCACCCGTACCCTCGGGCGTTCGCTCAACCCGAAGCTGGAGCCGGGTATCGCGCGGTACGCCCGCGGGACAGCGGAGCGGCTGCTCGCCCCGGCACTGGACACGGGCCGGTTCGACGCGGTCACCGACGTCGGGGTGCCGCTGCCGGTCGACGTGGTGTGTGAGGTGTTCGGGGTACCGGCGGCGGATCGCGAGGGGTTCCGGGTGCGGGTGGCCGGCATGGTGGCGGCGTACAACGACGCGGTCGTGAGCGCCGATGCCGGGGTGGTCGCGGCGCGCCGGGCCGGCGCCGACGAGGCCGTGCGCTGGCTGCGCGGATACCTGCGCGATCTGGTGTCCCGGCGGCGTGCCGCACCGCGCGACGACGCCCTCTCGGCGCTGCTGGCCGTGCCCGACGGTGGCGGCCTGACCGACGACATCATCGTCGACAGCGCCATCATGTCGTTCTATGCCGGGTTCGAGACCGCGGCGGCGATGCTGACCACGGGCCTGTCGGTGCTGGCGCGGCGGCCCGACCAGTGGGCGCGGCTGCGGGCCGACCCGGCGCTCGTGGACACCGCGGTCGAGGAGTTCGTGCGCTACGACGCGCCGATCCAGATAGGGGTACGCCGGGCGCTGGAGCCGATCGAGATCGATGGGCAGCGTATCCGGCCGGGCCGGCTGCTCGTCCTGCTGCTCGGCTCGGCCAACCACGACGAGCGGGTGTTCCGGTCCCCGCAGGAGCTGGATGTCGGGCGCACGCCCAACCCGCACCTGAGCTACGGGGGCGGCGGCTACTACTGTCTGGGCGCGGCGCTGGCCCGGCTGGAGGGTGCGGTGGTACTCGACACGATGGTGCGCCGGTTCCGTACGCTGGCACCGGCCGGTCCCGTGGTACGCACCCCCCGGTTCAACTTCCGCGCCTGCGCGAGCGTGCCGCTGGCGGTGACGGCCGCATGAGCATGACGGCCGCGCCCCGGCTGGACCCGCTGTCCTGGGCCAGCGCGGAGGATCCGTACCCCGTCTACGCCGAACTGCGCGCGGCCGGCCCGCTGCACCGCGCCGCGTACGGCGAGTGGGTGGTACCCGGGTACGCCGAGGTGACCGCGCTGCTGCGCGACCCGCGATTGTCGAGCGAGTTCCCCAGCGAGTACGCCGTCCGGGCGCTGGGCGGCAGCCCGGCCGCGAGCTTCCTCGACCGCATCATGCTGACCCGCAACCCGCCCGTGCACACCAGCCTGCGCCGGGTGCTGAGCCAGGCGTTCAGCGAACCCGTGGTGCGCCGGCTGCAGGAAGGGGTCGGTGAACTGGCCGACCGGCTGCTCGCGCCGGCGTACGAACGCGGGCAGCTCGACGTGGTCGAGGATCTGGGCGTGGCGCTGCCGGTGATGGTGGTGTGCGACCTGATCGGCATCCCGGAGCCTGACCGCGGGGCGGTGTGGACCCGGATCGCGGTACTCAACAAGGCTTTCGACGCGCCCAACCGGACCGCCGCCGACCTGGACGCGGTCAACGAGGCGCTGGTGTGGCTGCGCGGGTACGTGCACGCGCTGCTCGCCGAGGGGCGGGCCACTCCGGGCGGCAACCCGCTGGCCAACCTCAGTCCGTCCACTGAGGACGATTACCTGGTGGACAACGTCCTTTTCCTGCTGCACGCCGGGGTGGAGACGAGCATGGGTCTGTTGTCCAACGGCTGCGCCGCGCTGCTGCGCCAGCCCGACCAGCTGGCGTTGCTGCGGTCGCGGCCGGGGCTGGTGCCGTGCGCCATCGAGGAGTTCCTGCGGTACGACCCGCCGATCCAGAGCACCACCCGGATGGCGACCGAGCCGATCGAGCTGGGTGGACACAAGATACGCGCCGGCCGGGCGGTCCGGATGCTGCTCGGCTCCGCCAACCGGGACGCCCGCGTGTTCGCCGCGCCGGACCGGCTGGACGTGACCCGCCAACCCAACCCGCACCTGGGTTTCGGCGGCGGGATCCACCACTGCCTCGGCTCCGCGCTGGCCCGGCTCGTGGGCGGCGCGGTGTTCGACCGGCTGCTGCGCTGCGCGGTGCTCGAACCGGCCGGTACCCCGGTCCGGCGCGTGCACGCCAGCCTCCGCTCGTACGCCCACCTCCCGCTGGCGGTACGGCCGTGAGTACCGGCCGTGAGGTAGCGGCGTCGGTCGGGCAGCGGCTGCTGTGGTTGATGGACCACTACCGGGGTGGCCGGGGCACCTTCAACGAGCAGGTGCTGTGGCGCCTGACCGGGCCGCCGGACGTGGCCGCGCTGCGTGGCGCGGTGACCGCGCTGACCGAGCGGCACGAGGTGTTGCGGACCACGTTCGTCGAGCGGTCCCGGCAGCTGACCCAGGTGGTCCACCCGCCCCGGCCGGTACCGCTGTCCGAAGTGGACACGCGCGGCGGCCCGGTACGCGCGGCGATCACCGCCGAGCTGCGTACGCCGATCGATCCGGGCGCCTGGCCCACCCGGGCCACGCTGCTGCGGGTGGACGGTGGCGAGCACGTGCTCTGCCTGAGCATGCACCACCTGGTCACCGACGACTGGTCCAACTCGCTGATCTCCCGGGAACTGCGCGCGCTCTACCACGGCAAGGAGCTCGAACCGGTCGGCTGGCAGTACGCGGACTGGGCCGGCTGGCAGCGCGAAACCCTTGCGGGGGCAGGGCTGGAGCGGCTGCTCGGGTACTGGCGCCGGCAGCTCGACGGCGCCGCGCTGCCCGCCCTGCGCCGCCGGGACACGGGTGCGCCGCCGGTACGGCGGTCCACCGAGATCAACCTCGACCCGCAGACGATCGCGGCCTTCCGTACCCTCGCGCGGGCCCACCGCACCACACTGTTCACGGTGATGCTCGCGGTCTTCTACACGCTGCTGTACCAGCGCACCGGGCAGGACGACCTCACCGTCGCGTCGCTGTTCGCCAACCGGTCGCGCGAGGAGGTGCAGCAGACCGTCGGGTTCTTCGTGAACATGGTCGCCCTGCGTGGCCGGCTCGACCCGGCGGCGCCGTTCACCGAGCTGGTCCGCCGGACGCGCGGTACCGTGCTACAAGCCTTGCTGCACCAGGATCTGCCGTACCAGATGCTGCCGCCCAAGACGATCGCGTCGGCCACCGGGCGCCCGGACGACGTGATGTTCCAGTTGCTCGACCCGACCACGAGCCGGGCCGACCTGCAGGGCGAGGAGCTGGACGACCTGGAGCCGCAGATCGAGCGCAGCCGGTTCGACCTGGAGCTGGCGGTGGTACCGCTGAACGGCACGTTCGTCGCGCTGATGATGTACACCGACCACGTCTTCGACGCGGACGAGGCGTACCGGTTCGTCCGCGACTACAAGGCACTGACCGACCTGGTGGCCGCAGACCCCACCGCGGCCCTGGGAGATCTCAGGTTGTTGTGACGCGGCGCTTCTCGCGCCACTGCTGGCGCAGGGCCTGGATGAAGAAGTTGGCGTTGACCCAGTAGAACTCCAGCCAGATCTCGTCCGGGTCGCGCAGCCAGATGCCGTACCCGGCCTCCAGGAACAGCTCCTTGACGCCCGAGTGGGCAACGCCGAGCCCGTCCAGCCGGGACGCCCACTCGTCCAGGTCGGCGCGCTCCGGCACGTGGTACGCGAGGTGGTGCAGGCCGACCCGGTGCTCGTCGAACGGCTGCCCGTCCCCGCCGGCCGCCTGGCCGAGCACGATCGAGGCCAGCGACTCGGTGTGTACCAGGGTGCGGAAGGTGAAGCCGGACTCGATCGGGTGCGCGTCCCGGACCACGGTGAAGCCGAGCACCCGGCAGTACCAGTCGGTGCTGCGGTCCAGGTCGCGCACCGTCAGGTTGATGTGGGTACTCCCGTTGAGCCTCGGCATAAACAAGATACTAGCACCGATACGAGATACTGGTACGGTGGACGGGTGCACCTCAACGTATTCACCCAGTGCTCGCCGTCACCGCAGTTCAAGGGGATGTGGCGGCACCCGCAGGACGCCACCGCCACCGGGTACCGGTCCCTGGCGTACTGGACCGGGCTGGCCCGCCAGCTGGAGGGCGCGTGCGTCGACGCGCTGTTCTTCGCGGACGTGCACGGCGTCTACGACGTGTACCGGGGCTCCTGGCAGCCGGCCGTACGGCACGCGGTGCAGATACCCTCCATCGATCCGGTACTGGTGATCCCGGCCGCCGCCGCCGTGACCGAGCACCTCGGCTTCGCGGTCACCTACTCGACCACATACCACGCGCCGTACGAGTGCGCCCGGCTGTTCTCGTCGCTGGACCACCTGACCGGCGGCCGGATCGGCTGGAACATCGTCACCTCGTATCTGCGCTCTGCCGAGGCCGACGGTCTCGGCGAGTTCCTCGACCACGACCTGCGCTACGACCGCACCGACGAGTACGTCGCGGTCGTCCGCGCGCTGTGGGAGCGCAGCTGGGACGACGGTGCGGTGGTCCGGGACGCGGACCGGGACACGTTCACCGATCCGGAGCAGGTGCACGAGATCGGGCACCAGGGCCGCTGGTTCTCGGTACGCGGGCCGCACCAGTGCGAGCCTTCGGCGCAGCGTACCCCCGTGCTGTACCAGGCCGGTGCGTCCGCCCGCGGCATCGACTTCGCCGCGGCGCACGCGGAGGTGGTGTTCCTGACCCTGCCGGACCCGGCCGGCGGCGCACCGCAGGTGGCCCGGCTCCGCCAGCGGGTCGCCGACCTCGGCCGCGACCCCCGTTCGGTGAAGGCGTTGCAGGGCAGCATGGTGATGGTCGGCCGGACCAGGCAGGAGGCGCGGGAGAAGGCCAGCGCCTACAACGCGCTGTGGAGCGGGGAGGGCCAGCTCGCGAAGTGGTGCGGCTGGATGGACATGGACCTCGCCGCGTACCCGGACGACACGCCGGTGGAGGAGATCCGCGCCCAGGCGAGCCACTCGTTCCTCGGCTTCCTCAAGCAGCTCGGCCCGGAGCGGGTGTGGACGATCGGCGACGTGAAGTATCTGGTGTCCCGGCCGCGCCGCCCCCGGGTGGACGCGCCGGTCACTCTCTTCGGCACGGTCGAGCAGGTCGCGGACCGGATGGAGGAGTGGCTGACGGTCGCGGACGTGGACGGCTTCAACCTGATCCCCTGCCCGCCGTCCGCCGGCATCGACGACATCTGCACCTTGCTCGTGCCGGAACTCCAGCGCCGGGGCCTGTTCCGCACCGCCTACGACCCGGCCGAGCGCACCCTCCGCGAGCGCTACTTCGGTGCCGGCCGCACCCGGTACGGTGCCGCCGGGTCGCCCGCGTCCGCCGGTCCCGCACCCGTTCCCGCGCGGTAGCCGCCCGCACGGCCCCGCACCGGGCTGGGCTGATCGCGGGTTGCCGGCAGACCGCGCATCCATCTTGACGATCTGCCGGCAGGTGCAGATCATGCTCACACGCCACACATGACGCGGCCGGCGACGTGGCAGACCCCGCGCAGACGCGGAACTAGAAGCCCGCGGTCTCGGGGTCCTCGCCGAGCAGGAGGGCGCCGAGGGCGGCGTAGGAGTGGCGGCCGGCGATGAAGTGCTGGGTGGCCGCGCGCATGTCGCGCAGCCGGCGCTGTACCGGGGCCGTGTCGTACACCGCAGACCCGCCGGACAGCCCGTACGCCGTGTCCACCACCTGCGCCGCCATCGCCGTCACCTGTGCCGCGGTGGCGCGCAGTTCGGCCCGCTGAGCCGGATCCGCCGGCGTGTCCGGGTCGCCGGCCGCGGCGGCCTGGGTGGCGAGCAGCGCTTGCGCCGCCCGTAGCGTCATGTGCGCCTCGCCGAGCCGGTCCTGCACCACGGGGGAGCGGGACAGCCGCTGCGTGCTCAGTGCCGGCCGCTTGCCGCCGCGCGCCAGCTGTACCAGGTCGGTCAGCGCACCGTCGGCGATACCGCTCGCCACCGCCGCGATGATGAGGCTGGACCGGGCGATGCGGGCCAGCGCGCCGGCCGCCGCCGGGTCCTCGGGGGCCAGCGTGAAGCTGCGGTACGCCGGGCAGCCCACCCCCGCCACCCGTACATCGTGGCTGCCGGTACCGCGCAGCCCGAGTACCTGCCAGGTGTCCTCGATCCGCACCTCCGCCGCGGGTACCAGCACGATCCGGGTCTGCGGCACCCCCTGGGCGGTACGCCCGAGCGTGCGGCCCTCCTGCACCACGCAGTTGAGGTAGAACCAGGACGCGTGCGCGCACCCGGTGACGTACGGCCACTGGCCGGAGACGCGCCACTGCCCGCCCGGGGAAGCGACGGCCCGCCCCTTGGGTGCCACCGCGCCGGCGGCGAGCAGGTCGGGTCCGGCCGCGTAGACCTCGTCCAGCGCGGGCTCGGGGCAGCAGCCGATGATCAGTTGGGACAGCGCGACCTGGCCGGTGACCCACGCGACCGACCCGTCCGCGCGGGCCAGCTCGGCGAGTACCGCGACGATGCCGGGCATGGGCAGCGCGTCGCCGCCGTACCGGGACGGAGTGGCCATCCGGAAGCAGCCGGCGGCGGCCAGCGCGTCGACCAGGTCGGCCGGTAGCTGGCGGGACTGCTCGATCTCCTCGGCGCGCTTGGCGATGGTGGCGGCGAGGTCCCGTACCGTGCCGATAGTATCTCGTATCACGGGTTGATGGTACCGAGTTTGCCTCGTTTCTTCTATCATCTCTCTCATGCCACCGGACTCATCGGCTCAGATGATGGCGCTGCGGGTGTGGCGCAGCCTGCTGGCCACCCAGGAGGTGCTGACCATCTACCTCGGGGTGCGGCTCGGCCTGTACGACGAACTGGACCGGGGCGGCCCGGCGACGGCCGGGGACCTCGCGGCCCGGGCCGGGATCGCGGTCCGGTACGCCGTCGAGTGGCTGGAGCAGCAGGCGGTCGCCGGGCTGCTGCGGGTGGACGACCCGGCGAAGCCGGCCGAGGACCGGCGGTACGAGCTGCCACCCGGGCACGCCACCGTGCTGCGCGTCTCGGACCACCCGCTGTCCATGTCGGCGCTGGCGGTGCTGCCCCTCGGTGGCGTCGCCCGCGCCCTGCCCGACCTGCTCGCGGCGTACCGCGACGGCGGCGGCGTACCCGACTCCGCGTACGGGGTGGACTGGCGGGAGGGGCACGCGGGCGCCAACCGGGCCCTGTTCGCGCACCAGCTCGCCGGCTGGATCGCGCGGTACGCGCCCGACGTGCACGCCCGGCTGCAGGTGCCCGGGGCGCGGGTCGCGGACATCGCCTGCGGGGCGGGCTGGTCCACCATCGCGCTGGCCCGCGCGTACCCTCGGCTGCGGCTGGACGGTCTCGACCTGGATGCGGAGACGGTCGCCGACGCGCGGCGCAACGCGGCCGGGCACGGGGTCGCCGACCGGATCGCGTTCCAGGTGCGCGACGCGGCCGATCCGGCCCTGGCCGGTACCTACGATCTGGTATGTCTGTTCGACGCGCTGCACGAGATAGCCCGGCCGGTGGAGGTGCTGCGCGCCTGCCGGGCGCTGCGCGCACCGGGCGGCTGCGTGCTCGTGCTGGACGCGAAGGTGGCCGACGCGTTCACGGCGCCGGCCGATGACATCGAGCGTTTCCAGTACGCCACGAGCGTGCTGCACTGCCTGCCGGCCTGCCTGTCCGGGCCGGACTCGGCCGGCACCGGAACCGTGCTGCGCCAGGGGATGGTGCGCGCGTTCGCCACCGGAGCCGGCTTCGCCGACGTGCGGGCGCTGCCCGTCGACGACCGCTTCCACCGCCTGTACCGGCTGCACGGCTGAGGAGGCCGCATGAGAAGACCGCCGCTGGTTGCGACCGGGCACACCACCGGGGTGCCGCTGTCCTACGCGCAGGAGGGGCTCTGGTTCCTCCAGCAGCTCGACACCGGCGACGCCGCGTACACCGTCCCGCTCGTGCTGCGGCTGGCCCCGGACGTGGACCGGGTCCGGCTGGAGCAGGCGCTGACCGCGCTGGTCGAGCGGCACGAGATGCTGCGTACCCGGATCGCCGCGGACGCCTCCGGCGCACCACGCCAAGGTACCGGCGAGGTCTTCACGCCGGAGGTCGTGTGGCACGACGGGATCGGGCACGCGGACTGGAACCGGGTGATGGCACAGGCCCTGCGCCGCCCGTTCGACCTGCCGGCCGGGCGCCTGGTCCACGGTGCCGGCGCCCGGCTGGCCGACGGTACGCAGCGGCTGGTGCTCGCCGTGCACCACATCGCGGCCGACGGCTGGTCGCTGCGGCTGCTCGCGCGCGACCTGGTCGAGCTGTACCGGGGCGGCACGCCGGCCCCGCTGCCCGTGCGGTACACCGACTTCGCGGTGTGGCAGCGCGACTGGCTGCGCGGCGACACGCTCGCGGCCGAACTGGCGTACTGGCGCGGCGAGCTGGCCGGTGCCGCGCCGCTGGACCTGCCGACCGACCGGCCCCGGCCGGAGCGGGCGGACACCGCGGCCGGCTCGGTGGTCGCGGCGATCCCGCCCGAGCCCACGGCCCGACTGCTGGCGGTGGGCCGGCAGGAGCGGGCGACCGGGTTCATCGTGGCGACCGCGGTGATGACCGCGCTGCTCGGCAAGTGGAGCGGCCAGACCGACATGGTCATCGGCTCGGTCCAGGCGGGCCGGGGTACGCCGCAGGTGGCGGAGCTGGTCGGGAACTTCGTCAACACCATGGCGCTGCGGGTGAACCTGCGCGGCGACCCGAGCTTCCGGGAACTGCTGCGGCGGGTACGCGCGAGCGTGCTGGGCGCGCTGCGGCACCAGGACACGCCGTTCGACCGGGTGGTCGCCGAGGTGGTACGCCACCGCGACCTTTCCCGGCACCCGCTGTTCAGCGTCGCCCTGCTGCACCAGGACTTCCCGGCGGACCAGGCCGGGGACGGGCCGATCGAGCTGGAGCTGCGGGAGACCGCGGCGGCGGTGTCCACCCGCTTCGACGTCGAGCTGCACACGGTGCTCCAGTCGGGCCACCTGTCCACGCTCGTGCTGTACCGGCGGGACCTGTTCGAGGAGCGCACCATGACCGCGATGGCGCGGCGGCTGGTGCTGCTGGGCGAGCGGATGGCCGCGCAGCCGGACGCGCCGCTGTCCAGCCTGTCGCTGCTGACCGAGGCGGAGTCGCGCCGGCTCACCGGCTGGAACGTGACCGCCCGCCCGATGCTCGCCCGGACCGTGGCCGAACTCGTGGCCACCCAGGCGGCGCTGCGGCCCGAGGTGACCGCGGTCGCCGCGCCCGGTGCCACGCTGACCTACGCCGAACTGGACGAGCGCAGCGCCAAGCGGGCGGCCGACCTGAGCGCGCGGGGCGTGCGCCCCGGCGACGTGGTTGGCGTCGGCGACACCTGGGACGCGGACACCATCATCGAGGCGCTCGCGGTACTGCGCTGCGGCGCCGCGTACCGGATGGGCCTCTCCGGTACGGAGACAGGGGCGCGGCACCTCGCGGCGGTGGTACCCACGCCGGACGGCGCGGTCGCGGTGACGCAGCGGAACCTGGTCCGGCTGGCGGAGGGCGCGCGCGACGCGCTGGACGACGACACCACCGTGCTGGTGCTCGACACCGGGCCGCTGGCGCCGTGGCCGGTGCTGTGCGCGGGCCGCACCTGCCTGCTGGCCGCCGGGCCCGATCCGGTCACGAACCTGGCCCGGCTGGCGCCGCACACCACGGTGCTGACCGCCGAGCAGCTGGCCGACGTGGTGGACACCGACGCGCGGGTACTGGCACCGCTGGACGAGATCGTGGTCAGCGGCGACCCGCGCGCGTTCGCGCAGTTCCCGCCCGGACTGGCGGCGTACTGGTCGTACCAGCGGCCGGAGACGAGCGGGGTGTGCGCCGTCCACATTGGACCCCACGGCGGGCGTGCGCTGATCGGCCGGCCCGCGCCCAACGTGCGGCTGTACGTGCTCGACGCGTCGCTGCGGCCGGTACCGCCGGGGATGCGCGGCGAGCTGTACGTGGGCGGGGACGGCGTCGCGGACGGGTACCTCGGCGACCCGGGCGGTACCGCGCGACGGTTCCTGCCCGACCCGTACGGGCTGCCCGGCGAGCGGATGTTCCGGACCGGGGAGCGGGTACGGCTGCTGGACAGCGGGGCGGTCGAGTGGTGCGGCCGGTGCGACGGCCAGGTGACCGTGCACGGCCAGCGGGTCGACCCGGCGGCGGTCGAGCGCGTGCTCGCCGCGGATCCCCGGGTACGCCGTGCGGTGGTGGTGGCGCGGGTGGCGGACGGGCGTACCGGGCTCGTCGGGTACGTGGACGCGGAGCCCGACGCGCTCGCCGCGATCGGAGCGAGTACGGCCGGGGCGCACGGGCTCGCGCTGGT
>DATEJJ010000079.1:0-5605 GCA_035278125.1 Rugosimonospora sp. | reverse complement strand
CACGTCCGCCCGCCTCCTCCGCCATCGCGGCCAGCCCCTCGGCCGGTACCGGCGCCGGCGGCGCGTACGGGTCGCGGTGCGCGCCCACGTGCGCCGTCTTCTCCCAGTCGCCCACCCCGCGCAGGTGCCGGCGCAGCGCCCGGGCCGCCGAGTAGGCCAGCACCATCTGGTACGGCAGCCAGGTGACCGCCATCCGCAGCACCGCGGCGGGTGAGGCGCGCAGCCCGTGCGCCCTGGTGAACTCGTACAGCCCGACCACCGAGGTGATGAAGTGCGCGACCAGGAACAGCACCGGCAGCCAGGACAGCAGCACCGGCAGCACCGGGGCGCGCAGCACGAACGCGGTCAGCAGCGCGATCGGCAGGTACAGCCCGAGCGCCGCCTGCGCGTGCGGGAAGGCCAGCGTGTACCAGGCGAGCAGGCGCTGGCGCCGGGTGGGCAACTGCTTCCAGGTGCCCTTGCGCAGGGTCTGCATGAAGCCCTGGCTCCACCGGGTGCGCTGCTTGATGAAGTGGCTCAGGTCCGGCGGCGTCTCCTCCTTGGTGACGTACCGGTCGTCGTACACCACCCGCACCCGCTCGCCGAGTACGCACAGCCGCAGCCCGATCTCCGCGTCCTCGGTCAGGATCGTCTCGTCCCAGCCGCCCATCTGCTGCAGCAGTTCCCGGGAGAAGAAGACCGTGTTGCCGCCCAGCGGGATCGCACCGCACCGCGCGTGGTACGTCAGCCGGCTGCGGAACCAGAAGAAGTACTCCAGCACGTTGAAGGTGGAGAACCAGCGGGAGCCGTAGTTCATCAGCTGTACGCCGGACTGCACCACGCGTACCCCCTCGGTCACCATCACCGTGTTGACCAGGCTGAAGATCTCGGGGTGGATCTCGTCCTCGGCGTCGAACACGGTGACCACCTCGCGGTCGGCCCGGGCCAGCGCCTTGTTCAGCCCGTGTGGCTTGTTCACCGGACCGTCGTCGAAGATGACCAGGTCGGCATTGTCCACGCCCTCGGCGCGCAGCAGCTCGATCTGCCGCCGCGCCTGCTCGATGGTGCCGGTGTCGTCGGCCGAGCAGACCACCAGTACCTGCACCAGCTCGGTCGGGTAGTCACTCCGGGCGGCCCGGTCGATGGTCGCCTGGATGACCTCTTCTTCGTGGCGCGCCGGCACGATCGCGGTGAAGGACAACTGCGGCGCGACCCACGGCTCGGGGGCGCGCGCGAGCGCCTGTGCGGCCGGCTGGTCCCATGAGTAGATCATCAGATAGAGAGCGTGGGCGGCCTGCGCCGAAAGCAGCAGGGAGAGCACCACGATCGGGGCCAGTACCAGCATCTGCATGGGTGCGGTCACTCCAGATCCAGGATGTGCTGAGCGCGAGGTTGACGCCGGCCGCCGCGGCCACTCCGGCCACGTTCGCCAGCAGGTACCAGGTGCCGGCCAGGGTGAGCAGCTGCAGCACGCCCACGTTCACCGCGAGCGCGCCCAGGCCGGTGAGGTTGAAGGCGCCGAACCGGCGGGCCGACAGCCGCCCGGGCCGGAACGTCCACACCTCGTTGAGCACGTAGTTGTGCGCGATGGCCAGCTCCGCGGCGATCGCCGAGGCGATCACCAGCGGCAGCGCGGCCAGCCCGTGCAGCAGGAGCAGGACGCCGTTGTTCACCCCGACCCCGACCGCGCCCACCATGAGGAAGCGCGCGGTCCGGGCGCGGCCGCGGCGCACCGGTCCGGACTCCGCCACCCCGGCGTCGGGAGCGACGTGGCCGGCCAGCCGCCGGCTGGCGCGGTGCTTCTTCGGGTACCCGGATCGCATGGCCTTCCCCCGGTGGGCAGCGGTCTTGCGTCCACGGTGGCAAGCGCGCGGCGCCGGTACCTCCCGCCCGGGGTGGCGGATCCGGCCACCCCTTGGTCCTCCCTCCAACGGGCCGGGTCCGCCCGTGCCTTCGGCGGTTTCGTGACCCGTCCCCCGGGTAGACCCCGGCTGCCGTCCCCGCCGGCAGCCCCGAGTCCGAGCGCCCCTGAGTCCCGGAGCATCATTGATGACCATCAGGCTGCTGATCGCCGACGACCACCCCATGGTCCGCAAGGGCCTGTCCGCCCTGCTCGGCCTGGACCACGACATCTGGCCGGTGGGCGAGGCCGCGGACGGGCGGGAGGCGGTGGAGCTGGCCCACCGGCTGCGGCCCGACCTGGTCCTGATGGACCTGCTGATGCCCGGGGTCGACGGCATGGCCGCCACCGCCACCATCCGCCGCGAGCTACCCGACGTGCAGGTGCTGATCCTCACCGGGTACCTCGACGACCACCTGGTGCTCGGCGCGCTGCACGCCGGCGCCGTCGGCTACCTGCTCAAGGACGCCGACGCGGAGGAACTGCACCGGGCCGTGCGCGCGGCGGCCGCGGGCAAGGTGCAGCTCTCCCCGGCGGTGGCCGCCCGGCTGGTACGCGACGCGGACGTGCCGCGCGGCGTACCCAGGCTCACCCCGCGCGAGGAGCAGGTGCTCACCCTGCTGGCGCGGGGCCGGGACAACCGCCAGATCGCCCGCGAGCTGAACATCGGGCCGCAGACGGTCAAGACGCACGTGAGCAGCATCCTGTCCAAGCTGAACGCGCAGAGCCGTACCCAGGCCGCGCTGTACGCGATGCGCGTCGGGCTGGTCCCGGTCAGCGAGCCCGCGCCCGTCTAGGTGCCGTCGGCCGGCACCACGATCAGGGTGGCCAGCAGCCCGTCGCTTGCCAGCCACCGGCCGGCGAACCCGGTCAGCTCCCGCCCGTCCACCACCGGACCGGGTACCAGTAGCCGCACGTCGAAGGTGCCGCCCGGGTCCAGGGTGACCTCCGCCTCGCTGAAGTCCAGCCAGCGCCCGGCCAGCGGGTACCACGCCTTGTAGACCGACTCCTTGGCGCAGAACAGCAGCCGGTCCCAGGACGGGCCGGGTGCCCGGGTGGCCAGGCCGGCCAGCATCTCCCGCTCCGGCGGCAGCGACACCATGCCGAGCACCCCGTCCGGCAGCGCGCCGTCCGGCTCGGCGTCCAGCCCGATCGCGCGTACCCCCGCCGCCCGCCCGAGCACGCAGGCCCGGTACCCGTCGCAGTGGGTCATGCTGCCCACCACGCCGTCCGGCCAGCCCGGTTCGCCGCGGGGCCCGGGCAGGATCGGCGCCGGTGGCAGCCCCAACCGGGCGAGCGCCTCGCGGGCGCAGGCGCGGACCGTGGCGAATTCCCGGCGCCGCTTGTCCACGGCGCGGGCGACCAGCGCCTCCTCCTCCGGGTACAGCGTCGCGGCGGGCGGGTCGGTGAACGCCTCGACCGCCACCACCCCCGGTGGCAGCAGCTCGTTGATCATGCGGCCGGTACCGGCAGGATCTGCCGCGGCTGGCCCGGTACCCGCCCCGCGCGCCAGGGCTGCCGCCACTCGCGCGGGTACCCGAGCGACACCTCCTCGAACGGCACCCCGTCGCACACGATCGTGCGCGGGATGTGCAGGTGCCCGTACACCACGCAGGCGGCCCGGTACCGGGTGTGCCAGTCCGCGGTCTGCGCGGTACCGCACCACTGCGCGAACTCCGGGTACCGCAGCACCCGGGTGGGCTCGCGTACCAGCGGGAAGTGGTTGACCAGTACCGTGGGCCGCGCGGGGTCCAGCGCGTCCAGCCGCTCCCGGGTGTACGCCAGCCGGGCCCAGCACCACGCCTGCCGGCTCGGGTACGGGTCGGGGTGCAGCAGGTACTCGTCGTTGCACACCACCCCGGCCGCGTACGCCAGCGCCAGCCCCTCCTCGCTGGTGGCCGCGCCGTCCGGGCGGAAGCTGTAGTCGTACAGCAGGAACAGCGGCACCACGGTCACCGGGCCGCCCGGCCCGCGCCACACCGGGTACGGGTCCTCCGGCGTCACCACGCCCAGCTCCCGGCACAGCGCGACAAGGTGCTCGTACCGGGCCACGCCGCGCAGCCGGACCGGGTCGTCGCGCGGGGTCCACAGCTCGTGGTTGCCCGGTGCCCAGACCACCCGCGCGTACCGGTCGCCCAGGGTCCGCAGGGTCCACTCGATGTCCGCCACCCGCTCGCCCACGTCGCCGGCGACCAGCAGCCAGTCCTCGTCCGAGTCGGGGCGCAGCCGCTCCACGATCTCCCGGTTCTCCGGGTACCCGACATGCAGGTCGCTGATGGCCAGCAGCCGACCGCCCGGGCAGCCCGCGCCGGAGGGGGGATCCGTCCGCACGACCGGATGGTAACCCGTGTGTCACGTCGGTTTCCGCCGGCGCCGCGCCGGGCTCGCGGTTACTCAGCGTCCTCGATCGCTGTCACCCATGGTGACAACGATCTGGAACGTGGCCGGGGACAGGAGTAGCCTGCCGGGATGCGCAAGAGAGCCGGACTTCTGGCGCTGCTCGCCGTGGCGGTGCTGCTGCTCAGCGGCCAGTCACCCGCCACCGCCGACCCGGGTACCGGGCCGGACGGCGCCACCAGCGCCACGCTGGAGGCGCAGCTGTCCGCTGCGGTACGCGCGTACAACGACGCGAAAGGCCGGCTGACCACGGCGCAGCAGCGGCAGGCGGCGCTGACCACGCAGGCGCAGGCCACCCAGGGCCGGATCGTGACGTTGAGTAACGAAGTGGACGAAGCGGTACTCACCGCGTACGAGGGCGGCCGGATCCGCGGGTTCACCGTGCTGCTCGGCAGCGCCTCGGTCAGCGACTTCCTGGACCGGGCCACGCGGCTGCAGGCCCAGCTGCGCAGCGACGACCGCGTGCTGCGCGACCTGCGCGCCACCCAGGCCACGTACGCCCGGCAACGCGCCGCCATCGACGGCGAGGTGGCCACCCAGCGCAGCCAGCTCGCGCTGATGGACGCGCGCCGCAAGCAGGCGGAGACGGCGCTGGCCGCCGCACAGGCGGGCACGGCCACCACCGGCCCCGGCGGGGGCACGGCCTCGGCCACCCCGGCGCCGCGCAACCCGGACGGCAGCTGGCCCAGGGAGTCCTGCTCGCTGCCGGACCCGACCACCTCCGGCTGCCTGACCCCGCGCACCCTGCACGCGTACCAGGAGGCGCGCAAGGCCGGGTTCACCCACTACACCAGCTGCTTCCGCAACGGCGGGTCGGGCGAGCACCCGCTCGGGCGGGCCTGTGACTTCTCCGCCAACGCGAGCACCTTCGTGGATGCCCGGGCCACCGGCGCGGACAAGGCGTACGGGGACCGGCTGGCCGCCTGGTTCCTGGCCAACGCCGATCAGCTCGCCGTGCTCTACGTGATCTGGTACAAGCGGATCTGGCTGCCCGGCTCTGGCTGGCGCTCGTACACCGGGGACGGGACCCCGGCCGGCGACCACTACAACCACGTCCACCTGTCGGTGCAGTAGCCCCGGCAAATCCTTCAGCGGCGCGCCCCGGCCCGCCGATGGGGGCTTGTGACTCGCGAGCCGGAACCCGCCAGCGGGCTGGAAGAGCTGTACGACAGCGAGCGCACCAGGGTGGTACGGGTGCGCCCCGAAGGTAGCTCCAGCACCGTCGTGTACAAGCAGCCCCTCGGGCCGCGCGCCGCCGAGCGGCTGCGCCACGAGCGGGCCATCCTGGAGCGCCTGGCCGGGGTGGCCGGCGTACCGCGGCTGGCGCCG
>DATEJJ010000078.1:0-12629 GCA_035278125.1 Rugosimonospora sp. | reverse complement strand
GAGCGAATCACCATCAACAAGCCCAAGCGAATCACCCAGCCCCAGCGAATCGCCGTCACCGAGCGAATCGCCGTCACCCAGCGAGCCGTCGAGCCCGAGCCCCAACCCGTCGCAGGGCCCCAGCGAATCACCAACGCCGTCCCCCAGCCCGTCCGAGAGCCCGAGCGAATCGCCATCACCAAGCCCAAGCGAGTCACCGTCACCCAGCCCGAGCCCGTCCCCCGGCCCGACCGAGTCACCGTCCCCAAGCCCGAGCCCCAACCCGTCACCCAGCCCCAGCGAATCACCAACACCGAGCCCCAGCCCACCTCCATCCCCCAGCGAGCCACCGTCACCCAGCCCATCCGCGAGCCCGAGCGAATCACCGTCGCCGAGCCCCAGCGAGCCACCGTCCCCAAGCGCCAGCGCATCACCGTCCCCCAGCGAGTCACCGTCCCCAAGCCCCAGCGAGGCTCCGTCACCCAGCCCGAGCGAATCACCATCGCCCAGCCCCAGTGAGTCGCCATCACCAAGCCCGACCGGATCACCGTCCCCAAGTCCCAGCGATTCTCCGACACCCTCAGCCAGCCCGACGCCCTCACCCAGCCCGACCCAGACGCTCGGCGGCGTCACCGGATTCGTCTGGTTCGACCGCAACCAGAACGGACTCCGCGACCCCGGCGAATGGCCCCTGCCCGGCGTCCCCGTCGAGCTGAGCACCATCACCCTCGTCCACGACAGCCGCCCCCAATTCACGAGCCGGGCGCTGGCGGCACCCGCCGGCAGCTCCGTCGCCATCCAGCAGAGCGTCACCGCCGCCGACGGCAGCTACCAGTTCCTCGACCTGCCGCCGGGCGCGTACACCGTGACCGCGTCCGTGAGCATCGCCGGCTTCAGTTACACCTCCGACAGCGACGGCGGTGCCGACTGGACCGTCCACGTCGACCTGAGCGGAACCACCGATACCCAGGCAGACTTCGGCGGAATCGGGCACGGCTCCCTCAACGGCAGCATCTTCAACAGCACCACGCAGGCGCCCATCAGCAGCGCCAACGTCACGTGCCGCTGGGCCGGCCTGGACGACATCCTCGGCGACGCGGACGACGTGCTGATGAGCGCCGTAGCCAACGCCTCCGGCGGCTTCGGCCTGCCGCAGATCCCGTACGGTCTCTACACCTGCTCCGGCCGGGATCCGGTCACCGGAGCCACCTCCGCGACCGCGCGTACCAGTGTCATGTCTCCGGTACCGGCGAAGGTCCAGCTGCCGATCGTGCAGACACCCGGCAGACGCCAGGGGCTTCCGCGTACCGGCGCACCGGAAACGACACTGGTGGCGCTCGCGCTCACGCTGCTGCTGGCCGGCGCGGGCTCGCTCAAGGTTGGCCGCGCCCGGCGTAACAGGTGAAACGTCACGACGGTTTCTCAGAAGTGACTGTTGCCGGCCGATGGGAACAGGGCTGGGACCAGTTCTGCGGGGATGGTGCTTCGTGAATCGCTGGCGGCTCGGACTACCTCGGATCACCCGCGGCGGGCTGCTGAGCTCCGCCGCAATCCTGATCGTGACGCTGCTCGCGGTGAGCATGGGCGGTCTGACCCTGTTGCGGTTGAGCCGTTCACACGCCGAGGTGTCCGCGTTGAGCAACCGTAACGTGGCGCGGCTGAACATCATGGGCGAGATCCGCGGCCAGCAGGCGCGTATCAACGACGGCGTGGCGAACATGTTCGCGCCGGACGCCGACGCGGCCAAGAAGGCGGCCTCCGTAGCCAAAATCGCGCGTGCCGCGTCCAACATGGACAGCCTCATGTACCAGTACCGCGAACTGGTCCGAGGTACGGCGGCGCAGGATGCGTTCGAGGTACTCCTGCGGACCTGGCAGGGCTTCTACAACGGACTCCACGTGTACATCCTCCGCGAGCAGCCGATCCCCGGCCTGCCGCTGATCGCCGGGCCGCAGCAACTGGGCGCGATGACCGTCTCCATCACTGACGGGCTGGACGCGCAGGCGAACCTGGAGCGGGCCGAGGCCGCGGCCGTCGCCCGGCACGAGCGCGACGCCTACCGGGCGACGCTGCTGCAGCTGGCGATCGGGCTCTCGACGGGGCTGCTGCTGGCCACCGCCATCGGGGTGGTAGCGGTGCGGTCGGAGACCGCCCGGCGCCGTGCGGCGCGGCGCTTCGGGGCGCTGGTGCAGGCGTCGGTCGACGTGATCGCCGTGGTCGGCGCGGACGGGCGGCACACATACCTCAGCCCATCGACCGAGACAATCATGGGGTACGCCCCGGAAGAGTTGCTGGGTGAACCGTTCCACAAGGTGCTGCACCCGGACGACATCGCGCGCGCGGAGGAGTTGCACGGCGCCTTCACGGCCCGGGTCGGGCAGGAAGAGCACCGGTTCGAGACGCGCGTTCTTCACGCCGACGGCGGCTGGCGGTGGCACGAGGTGGTGGCCCGCAACCTGCTGGACGATCCGGCGGTACGGGGCGTTGTGGTCAACCACCGGGACATCACGGAGCGCCGCCAGTTCCAGGACCGGCTGGCGTACGAGGCGACGCACGACGCGCTGACCGGACTCGCCAACCGGGTTGCGTTCCTCGGCGAACTGGAGGACGCGCTCGGCCGGGACCGGGCGCACGGGGAGCGCGTGGCGGTGATGTTCCTGGACCTCAACGGGTTCAAACAGGTCAACGACACGTGGGGCCACGAGGCGGGCGACGACCTGTTGAAGGGCTTCGCCCAGGTGCTGCAGGACAGCGTGCTCGGTGCGGACACCGTGGCGCGGCTGGGCGGCGACGAGTTCGGTGTGGTACTCGGCAACATCGGCACGGCCAGCAACGCGGAGGCGGTGGCCCGGCGCATCGTCGGCGGGATCGCCGAGCCGATCGTCGCGGCCGGCCGGCCGGTCCACGCCCGCACGAGCATCGGCATCGCACTGTCCGAAGCGGACTGCGACGCACCGGACGAGTTGCTGCGCCGGGCCGATCTGGCGATGTACCACGTGAAGCGCCAGGGGCTCAACGGGTGGCGCTGCTACCAGGAGGGCATGGACGTTGGGCCCGACGCGGCCGCGCCGGGCCTCCAGGAAGCGGTACCCGGCAGCACCGCGCTCGACTGACCCGTCGGGGCGCGTCGCCGTGACCGTTGCGGGCAGACCCGCCAACCTTTGGCCCTCAATTACGTTCCGTGACCGGTTTTGAGCCCGTCAAGTCGGCCGACCGGGTGACTGTCGGCACCCGTTCGCGCTCCAGTCTTCGCTACTTTCGGTAGCCGGATCCGCCCCGCTCGCCGGACAGGCGAACGCCGCAACTCCACTAGATTTGGGCTCGAACACGGCGGATATGGGCAGGTTGCCCAAGATGCCGAAACGCGACCAGTTACGCGGCGTGTCTGAATCGGCGAGCCGCACCGGCATGGGGGTGAACGGGATGGACACACGGTCCTACTCCGGTCAGCTAACTCTCGGTAGCCGGTACGCGCTGGTCGCTCCGACCGGAACCCCCAAAAGGAGCAACATGCGCCACCGCCTCACGGCCGCTCTCCGGAACGAGAACGGCTTCACCCTCATCGAGTTGCTGATCGTCATCGTCATCCTCGGTGTCCTGTCCGGCATCGTCGTCTTCGCGGTGTCGAACTTCAACAACGACGGCGTGACCGCCGCGTGCAGGTCCGACGTCAAGAACGTCGAGATCGCCAGCGAGGCGTACTACGCCAAGACCGGTGGCTGGGCAGCGGACGTCGCGACGCTGGTGACCAGCAACTACCTCAAGGAAGCCCCGAGCAGCACGAAGTACACGATCACCTACACGGCGGGCACGGCGACGGCCGAGTCGAAGGTGACCGGCGCGCTGACCGGCGGCGCCGCCTGCTAGTCGAACCAGACCGGGGAGGGCGCAGGCCGCGCCCTCCCCGGGCAACACCCTTCACCCGACTCGGAAGGTTGATCGATGCACACGCCGGCTGTTGGTTCCCGGATTGACTCCTTGCTCAGCGCCCTGTGGCAGGCGCGCGGCACCGACCTGCTGCTCACCCCGGGCACGCCACCGCAGATCCGGGTGGACGGTCACCTCCACCCCCTCATGAACCAACCGCCACTCACCGGCGACGACACCACCGCGATCCTCGGCGAGCTGCTCACCGCAGAACAGCTCGCCCGGTGGGAGAGCGCGCACGAGTTCGACTTCTC
Source organism: Rugosimonospora sp. (assembly GCA_035278125.1). GTDB lineage: Bacteria > Actinomycetota > Actinomycetes > Mycobacteriales > Micromonosporaceae > DATEJJ01. The sequence continues at coordinate 8,469 of DATEJJ010000078.1, read as the reverse complement.
GTTCAGCTGGGCCACCACCGCCCGCGTCCGGGGTAACGCCTTCATGCAGCGCGGCTACACCGCCCTGGCGCTGCGGATGATCCCGACCGACATCCCCACCATGGACCTGCTCGGCCTGCCGCCGTCGGTACGCGGGTTCGCCGGCCTCCACCAGGGCCTCGTGCTCGTCACCGGCCCCACCGGCTCCGGCAAATCCACCACGCTGGCCTCGCTCATCGACGGCATCAACACCCACCGCGCCTGCCACATCCTCACCATCGAGGACCCCATCGAGTACGTGCACGGGCACAAGCGCTCCGCGGTGAACCAGCGCGAGGTGGGTACCGACACCGCGTCCTTCCCCGACGCGCTGCGCTCCGCGCTGCGGGAGGACCCGGACGTCCTGCTCGTCGGCGAGATGCGCGACCTGGAGTCGATCCGCTTCGCGCTCACCATCGCGGAGACCGGCCACCTCGTCTTCGCGACACTCCACACCAACGACGCGGCACAGTCCATCACCCGCATGGTCGACGTGTTCCCGGCCGAACAGCAGGCCCAGATCCGGGTACAGCTGGCGGCCGCACTGACCGGCATCGTGTACCAGCGGCTGGTTCCCCGGGTTGGTGGCGGTCTCGTCGCCGCGTTCGAGGTACTCGTGGCCACCTCGGCGGTACGCAACCTCATCAAGGAAGGCAAGACGCACCAGTTGCGCAACTCCTTGGTCACCGGCCAGAAGGACGGCATGGTCACGCTGGAGCATTCGCTGTCCATGCTCGTCGGCGCCGGCATCGTCCAGTACGAAGAGGCGATGGCGCGCAGCCTGCACCCGAAGGACATCGTGCCGCCGCCGTACGTCGCGCAGATGTGGAACCCGGTGCCGGCATGAGACTCTCCCGGCAGAAGGCACCCGCCCCGCCCGAACCCAGCGAAGCGACCGCGGCGCCCGCGATCGAGTCACCCGTACCCCCGGCTGACCTGAACATCCGCCCGGACGGCGCCCGCCTAGGCGAACTGCTGGTACGCGCGAACATGGCCACGCCCGCGCAAGTGACCGCGGCGCTGCGCACCGCGCAGCAGGGCGCGGACAAGCGGGTCGGCGAGCTGCTCGTCGACGCCCGCGTGGTCGGCGAGCGCGACCTGGCCCGCATCGTGGCCTGGCAGCAGTCCCTGGAGGTTGTCGACCTGCGCGCGGTGACGCCGCAGGGGGAGGCGGTCGAGCTGCTGCCGGAGACGGCGGCGCGGGCGCTCGTGGCGCTGCCACTGTCCACACAGGACGGCAAGCTCACCGTGGCCGCGGCGTTCCCGTCCCCCCGGGTGACCGCGGCCGTGCGGCAGCTGACCGGCCGCGAACCGCACCTGGTGGTGGCCGCGCCGTCGGACATCATGCGGGCCATCGGCAACTGCTACCGTGCGCTCGCCGGCGTCGGCGCGCAGATCGAGATCTTCGAGGCCAGGGACGCGCTGCGCGCCCAGGCCGCCCGGATCGACCCGGCACAGGCCGAGGACGACGCTCCCGTGGTACGGGTGGTACAGCTCGTCATCACGCAGGCGCTGCGCGACCGCGCCTCCGACATCCACATCGAGCCGCACGACGACCGCATCCGGGTACGGTACAGAGTGGACGGTGCGCTGCACGACGTGCTGGACCTGCCGGGCTCGATGGGTGCCGTGGTGGCCAGCCGGGTGAAGATTCTCAGCGGCATGAACATCGTGGAGCGCCGCCGCCCGCAGGACGGCCAGGTGAGCATGGAGGTCGAGGGGCGCGCGGTGGACATCCGCGTGTCCACGACTCCGGTGGTGGGTGGCGAGAAGGTCGTGCTGCGGCTGCTGGACAAGAGCCGGCCGCTGTTCAGCCTGGGCCAGCTCGGCATGCGCGAGGAGATGCAGCGGCGGTACTCGGGCCTGCTGCACGCGCCGTACGGGATGCTCATCTGCGCCGGCCCGACCGGCTCCGGCAAAACCACCACGCTGTACGGGTCGCTGCGCGAGCTGGACAGCCCGGAACGCAACATCATGACGATCGAGGATCCGGTCGAGTACACCTTCCCGTCCATCAACCAGATCCAGATCAACGAGGCCGCCGGGCTCACCTTCGCCGACGGGCTGCGCTCGATCCTGCGCCAGGACCCGGATGTGATCCTGGTCGGCGAGATCCGCGACGTGGAGACCGCGCGGATCGCCGTGCAGTCCGCACTGACCGGACACTTCGTGCTCTCCTCGCTGCACGCCACCGACGCCGCGTCCGCGCTGCACCGGTTGCTGGACATGGGCATCGAGCACTTCCTGGTGGCGTCTTCGGTGACCGCCGTGGTCTCGCAGCGGCTGATGCGGCGGGTCTGCCGGCACTGCCGGGAGCCGTACGACCCGGCACCCGAAGAGCTGGCGCTGCTGGACGCGATCGGTGGTAAGCCACCCGTGGACGGCTTCGTACGCGGGGTGGGCTGCAACTTCTGCGCGCACACCGGATACCTGGAGCGCATCGGCGTGTACGAGATGCTGCCGGTGTCCGAGTCCATCCGGGAGGCGGTGCTGCGCCGCGCACCGCTGAGCGACATCCGCGCGGTCGCGCAGCACGAGGGCATGCAGACCCTCCGCGAGGAGGCGGCCCGCATGGTGGAGGCCGGCATCACCGACCTCAGCGAAGTCCTGCGCTCGATCTATCTACCGGGAAGCTGAAGGAGCCGAGGTGGCGAAGTTCGCATACGAGGGTACCGGCCCGGACGGCCGGACCGTCACCGGTACCGTGAAGGCCGCCGGCCGGGAAGAGGTCGAGCTGAGCCTGTTCCAACAGCAGGTCCGCAACGTCCGCATCACCGAGAGCACCGGGTTCCTGAGTACCGAGATCCTGGCACCGCGCATCAAGCGCGAAGACGTGATGCACCTGACCCGCCAGCTCGGCGCGTTCATCCACGCCGGCCTGCCGCTGCTGGACGCGGTGCACATGCTGGCCGAGGAGTCCACCAATTCGAGCCTGCGGGCGCTGCTGGCCGGGGTCGAAGAGGGGCTGCGTCGCGGCGAAACCCTGTCGGACTGCCTGGACCGCCACCCGAAGACGTTCCCGGAGTTCTACCGCGGCATCCTGCGCTCCGCCGAGCTGACCGGCCAGCTGGACGTGGTGCTCGGCCAGCTCGCCAAGTACCTCGAACGTGACCTGGAGGCGCGGCGACGGATCAAGTCCGCCAGCGTGTACCCGGCGGTCATCGCGGTGATGTCGACGTTCACTGTGGTGGTTCTCGCGGTGTACGTCATGCCCAAGTTCAAGGTTTTCTTCAAGAGCATGAACGCGAAGCTCCCGCTGGCGACGCGAATGCTGCTCGCCGTCACCAACTTCATCGGCACCTGGTGGTGGCTGCTGCTCATCGTGATGGCGCTGCTCATCCTCGGTGGTGCATTGCTGGTCCGTACAACGCCCGGCAGGTACGCCTGGGACCGGGTCCTGCTGGCCATACCGGTGCTCGGCGTCACCATCCGCTTCGCGCTGGTGGAGCGGTTCTGCCGGATGCTCGCCTCGATGGCGAGCGCGGGCGTACCGCTGCCCGACGCTTTGCGGGTGGCCACCCAGGCGCTACGCAACACCGTGTTCATGCGGGCGCTCGGCCACGTGGGCGAGGCACTGATGCGCGGCGAAGGGCTCGCCCGGCCGCTGGCCGCCGCGCAGGTCTTTCCAGGAACGGCGACCCGCATGATGCGGGTGGGCGAGGAGACCGGCTCGCTGGACCACCAGCTGGAGGTCACGGCGCAGTACTACGAGGGCGAGCTGGACTACAAAATCAAGAAGTTGACGTCGCTGTTCGAGCCGATCGTCATCGTGGTGATGGGTGGCATCGTCGGCTTCGTCGCCATCGCGCTCGTCTCCGCCATGTACGGCATCTTCAACCAGGTACATGTCTAATGTGGACGCTCGCGGGTGGACGGTCGCGCGACAGCGGGGAGACGCTGATCGAGCTGCTGATCACGATCATCATCATGGCGGTGGCCGTACCGGTGATCGTGGGCAGCGTCGGCGTCGGCATCATGATGTCGGACATCCACCGCAAGCAGGCGACCGCGTCGGCGGCCGTGCACGCGTACGCGGAGCAGGTGGAGCAGTGGGTGGCGAACGGCAACTACGACGCGAGCGGCACCCCCAACTACAGCCCGGCCAAGACGGGATACACCGCGCCGACCGGCTACACCGCGAGCGCCGGCACGGTCACCTGCTGGAGCACGAGCAGCCAGTCCTTCGGTTCGTGCGGCACCGACACCGGGCTGCAGCAGGTGACGTTGACCGTGTCGAGCAGCGACAACGCGGCGAGCGAGCAGCTCCAGTTGGTGATCCGCCAGCCATGAAGACGCCAGCCATGAAGACGCCACACACGCCACGCCGCGACGACGGGTTCACGCTGGTCGAACTCCTGCTCGTCATCGTCATCCTGGGCATCATCGCCTACCCGCTCGGCAACGCCGCCATCTCGTACCTGCACAACTCCAACGCGACCACCGCGCGCTTCGCCGAGTCGCACGACGCGCAGATCACGGCCGCCTACTGGTCCCAGGACGTGGCCAGTGTGGGTACCCGCTCCACCACGAGCCCGTACGCGCTGCTCCAGTCCGTCAACAACAGCAGCTATCCGTGCACCCTCGCCGGTACCACGCAGCTGGTGAGCCTCGTCTGGGACAACTACGCCACCGCTGGTACCGCGACCCAGGTGATCGTCGCGTACGTGCAGCAGACGGTCGGCGGCGAGCACCAGCTGATCCGGATCCGGTGCTCCGGTTCGAGCACCCCATCCTCCACCATCGTGGTCGCGCACAACCTGAACGCGTCCATCGCGCCGACGGTGACCTGCTCCAGCACCTGCACGTCGGCGACGGTACCGCGCACCATCAGCCTGACCCTGCACCTCAAGGCGAGCGGCGATCCGGACACGGACCCGTATGTCGTCACCCTGACCGGAACCCGGAGGCAGACATGAACCGGCGGCGCCGGCCCACCGGCGATGGCGGAGCCACGCTGGTCGTGGTCCTCATCGTCATCACCGTGATCGCGGTCGCCGTCTCGGCCCTGCTGTCCTTCGGGGACACGAGCATCCGGGTCACCGTACAGCTGCGCGGCCAGGCCGCCACCGCGTACGCCGCCGACGCGGCGGGCGAGGCCGCCGTGAACGCGCTGCGCGGCGGCACCTTCAACGGTTCCGCGTCCGCGTGCGTCACCACGTCCGGATCCTGGGCGCTGGGCAACGTCTACCCGGGCCACAGCACCTATGTGGGGTGCACCCCGGACAGCAGCAACACCAGCGCCAACTCCCCGAACGCCAGTCCGGGCAGCGCCGTCCTCACCCTCGGCACGAGTTCAAGTGAGGACGGTATCTCCATCTCGTCGAACGCCGGATCGGTCAAGGTCCGCGGCGGCATCTTCTCCAACTCCACCATCAAGGTGTCGTCCGGCGGTCTCACCAACACGTACACCCCGCAGACGTCCACATACACCATCGCGCGCGGAGCCTGCACCGGTACCATCACCCCGACGCCCACCTGCAACTACGGGTCCACAACGGACAGCCGCGGTGTCGACCCCGGCACGCTCACCCCGCACGGCGTCAGCTACGACCCACCCGCCGCTCCCACCTCGACGCCGACCATCCCCAGCTGCGGGAACAACGACAAGTACCAGCAGCTGAGCCCCGGCCTCTACACCAGTGCCGCCAACCTGAACGCGCTCAGCGGCTGCCAGCGGGGCATCGTCTACTTCTCTCCCGGCACGTACTACTTCAACTTCCAGGACTCAGGTAGCCACGTCTGGACCATCCAGAACACCTGGGTACTGGCCGGCACTCCAACGACTCCCAGTTACCTGACCGCCAACCCGTCCGTGTCCACCTGGCCCGACGCGTGCGTCAAACCGCAGGACGCCGCGGCGACCACGACCAGCGGTGTGCTGTTCGTCTTCGGTGGCGACAGCCAGATGACCGTCACCCACCAGGGCAACCCCGGCGGCCAGGTCACCATCTGCGCGTCGAAGAGCAGCGGCGGCCCACCCATCGCGATCTACGGCCTCAAGACCGCACTGTCCGGCACCCTTTCGGTACCGGCCGAGAGCGGCTGCGTCACCACGGTCGGCGGCTGCCCGCTCATCTACACCGACCAGTCGCCGAACACCACCCTCACCATCCAGGGCACCACGTACACCCCGAAAGCCCTGATGAGCATCAGCCTGAACAACAACACCAACCAGGTGTTCCGGTGGGGGTTGATCACCCGAGCGATACAGATCAACACAACCGGAAGTGCGAGCCTGGCCAACGCGGTCATCGACGTACCCGACGTTGCCGTCACCCCGATTGCCAACGGATTCATCTACCTGAACGTGTACGTCTGCCCGGACACCAGCGCGTGCGACAGCAGCCGCGGCACGCTGACGCTCCGGGTCCGGGTCCAGCTCCTCGGCACCTCGCCGCAGACCGTGAAGATCCTCAGCTGGAGCAGCCAGCGGTAGGGCCCGGCGCGGTCGGGACCTTCGGCCCCGGGCAGCGGGGCGTTGGCCCGCAGACCGCGACCGGGTCCAGGCGGCAGCCTCGTAAGTGACGGCCCCGGCAGCCAACTCAGGGCCCACGAACGAGGAGGAAGGCAATGCGTACGTCACGGCGAATCGCCAGCGCCCTGCTGGGTCTGGCCGGGGTGGCACTGTTCGTCGCCGGACCGGTCATGGTCTACGAGGGCTTCCACGGCCAGGCGCAGATCCGGCACGAGCTGGCCGCGCAGAAGATCGTGTTCCCGGCGAAGGGCAGCACCGGCCTACCCAGGGACCTGCAGTCCTACGGCGGCCAGCAGGTGACGACCGGCCCGCAGGCCAAGGCGTACGCGGACATGGTCGAGGAGCACGTCCAGGCGGCCACCGGCGGGCGCACCTACTCGCAGGTCTCGGCGGCCTACATGGCCAGCGGCGGCAAGGACGCGACCCTGGGGCAGCTGCGGCAGACCGCCTTCATGGGCGAGTCGCTGCGCGGCTCGTTGATGGGCGCGTACCAGGCATGGGAGCTGTCCTGGCTGGTGGTCGGGCTCGGCGCGCTGTTCTTCGGGCTCGGCTTCGCGGTCGCCGCGACCGCCTGGGCCCTGCGCCCGGCCCGGGTCAAGGTGCCCGAGTCACCGGAGGTGTTGCAGCACAAGGAGGTCATCACCAGCTGAACACCCGGCCGCGCCAGGAGCCGCCCGCATCGCGGGCGGCTTCCGCGCGTTCCCGGACCCGCGCCGGAGGTCCCGGGCAAGACGGGACCTCCGGCCCTGCATAGCCGACCGCGGCCGGGGGAGGGTAGGGACATGGCAACCGAGACCGCAGTACGCATCCAGGAGGCGTTGACCGAAGCGGCCACCGCCGCCGGCCTGGCGCCGTCGATCCACAACACCCAACCGTGGCACTGGCGGGTACGGACCGGGGTGCTGGAGCTGTGGTCGGCGCCCGCGCGGCGGCTGCCGGCGACCGACCCGGAGGGCCGGATGGCCGCGATCAGTTGCGGCGCCGCCCTGCACCACGCCCGGGTGGCGCTGGCCGCGCTCGGGTTCGAGGTGGTGGTACGGCGGCTGCCCGATCCGGCCCAGCCCGAGCTGCTGGCGCAGCTGACCGTCGCCGGGCACCAGCCCGTGACCGCGCCGGCCATGCGCTACTACCAGGCGATCGCGCTGCGGCGTACGGACCGGCGCCCGGTCACCGGGGTACCGGTCGAGCCGGACACGCTGGCGCAGATCGCGGACGCGGCCCGCGCGGAGGGTACGGACCTGCACGTGCTGCGCCGGGACCAGGTGCTCGAGCTGGCCGCCGCGGCGTCGCAGGCGGAGCAGGCCGAGGCCACCGACGAGGTGTTCCGGGCCGAGCTGGCGTACTGGGCCGGTGGCAGCCGCCCGTCGGGGGCCGGGGTACCGGACGCGAACATCCCGAGCGAGCCGCCGGCCACCACGGTGCCGGGGCGTGACTTCGGCCACCCGGGCAGCCTGGAGGTCAGCGCCGAGCACGACCGCGCCGCCAGCTACGCCATCCTGTACGCGGGCACCGACGACCTGGCCGCGTGGCTACGCGCCGGGGAGGCGCTGTCCGCCGGCTGGCTGGTCGCCACCGAGCTGGGCGTGTCGGTGCTCCCGCTGTCCGCGGTGATCGAGGTGACCGCGACCCGGGAGCGGCTGGCCCGGATGCTGGTGTCCGGCTGCCACCCGCAGCTGGTACTCCGGCTGGGTACCGCCGATCCCGAGCACCGCGGCCCGGCGCCCACCCCCCGCCTGCCCGGCGCGCAGACCATCGAAACGCTCGACGGCTGAGCGAGGTTCGCCATGCAGACACTGGCCATCGAACGGGACACGCTGCTCCGGGCGGTCGACGCGGCGATCCTGGCCCCGTCCATGTTCAACGTGCAGCCGTGGCGCTTCCGGCTCGCCGGCGGTGGGCTGGAGGTCTGGGCCGACCGGGACCGGTGGCTCGGGGTGGCCGACCCGACCGGGCGGGCGGCCCGGCTGGCCTGCGGC
>DATEJJ010000077.1:0-7463 GCA_035278125.1 Rugosimonospora sp. | reverse complement strand
TGGGTGAGCCGGTTATGCATCCTGGACATGGTGGACTACCTTCAAACTAGTGGGAGAGATACCAGTTCCGCGAAACCCTCAGGTCGCAACAACTGCAGAACAACGGCGATCATCGAGATGCGATCATTGGTCAGATACGGCACACTGGATCGCTGACACCTGTCACTCCGGCGGCAGTTGACCATCACCCCCCAGATCTTCGGATCACAGATCATCTGACACTGACGGATGGAGAGCATCCATGAATGCGGGGCGGCCCAAGAGCAGCAAGCCGGCTTCGGGGACACCGGCACGGGGCCGCCGCCGCGGACTCCGATCGAAAGGCTGGTGGGAACGCCCGGGCCGTGGTGTTCAGGGGACTGTTGTAGCCGCTGTCATCGCGGCCGTGGCGACCGTCATCGCCGCACTTCTCACTAACTCGGGGTCTAGCACACCGACCGCAGATCGGCCTTCCGCCGAGTCGAGCCGGACCGGTACAGCTTCGACGATCGCGCCGCGTGGCCCCAAACCAGATTGCCCTGGCCCGTCCGCGGCTCTCCCACCCGGTAACGCGGTCGACATCACGAATCTGAAGAATGATGATCCGGTCGACTACGGCGTCACCGACGTCAAGGGAACCGCGACATTAATCCCGGGAAACCATCTGTGGTTCTTCGTGTGGGCACCAACCGCCGAACGGATGTACATCATGGGAGGCCGCGGCCCGGCAGTCGAGAACGGACTGTGGACGTTCAACAAGGTTGGACTGGGTGATGGCAGCGGCGACGACACGGGAAAGTATTTCTGCATGACGGCAATGATCGTTAACGCCGAAGGAAACAAGTTCCTTGAGATGATTGTAGCCACGAGGGAAGACACGGCCTACGCCATGACGAAGGATGAGATACCCAAGGAAGGGCTGGCTAAGACTATCCTCGTGTTTCTGCGAAACGCGAGGACCCCTGCGGCAGACGTGACGAGCTGACTTCCGAGAAGATGCACACCGGGGGTGCTACTTCACCGGGTATCAACCCGCAGATCGAGGCAGCGGCTCCGTACGCCACTCACGAGGATACGGCCATCAACCTGACGACCGCCGTCCCCGGACCGATCTTGACTCACCGGTGGGGCGGCCGCGACGGCCCGAGCAGATTCATACCCGAGACCGGCTGGGAGCCAACAACAATCACCAGCCCTGCCTGCGATGATAACGTCGCCACCGGACCCGGGCGGTACCAGGGAGGACCGGTCCGACCTCCAGCGCCGCCCGGCGAGAAGGGATGTGTCCGTGAGCGAGGAGACCAATGGCGCGGTCATGCGGTTCCACGACGCGCTCAACGCGCACGACATCGACGCGATCGCGCGCTGCATCACCGACGACTGTGTCTTCGAAGACACCGCGCCGCCGGACGGAACCCGCCATGTCGGGCGGGACGCGGTACTCGACGCGGTCCAGCGCTTCTTCGCCGAGTCGCCCGCAGCGCGCTTCGACATCGAGGAACTGGTCACGGCCGGCGACCGGGCCCTCGTGCAGTGGCGGTACGCCTGGGCCGACGGTCACGTGCGCGGCGTGGACGTGATACGGATTCGCGACGGCCTGGTCGCCGAAACCTTCGCCTACGTCAAGGGCTGACCGCTGCCGCGGTAGACACCGCGGACCGTCGTCGCGGTCGCCGAGGATGGCCGCGGTCACCGCGCCGCCTGCGTATCCGGTGGTCGGTGGGTGGTGTGGTAGGCGGATTGGGCGTGTTCGAAGACGCGTTCGGTGTCGTGCGCGGCCCCGCACCTGGACCGCCTGCGTGCGCTGGGCGCCGAACATGCCGTTGACGACCACGCCACCGGCCCCCGCGACCTCGGACCTTCGACGTCATCGCGGATCCGGTGTCCAGGAGGCGGCTGCTGATCCGGGGGCGGCTGGATGGCCGCTTTGGCGCTGGGCTCCCCCCCGGACATCGCCTATCTGCTGGCCTCCGGCGTCCACAGCAGCCGCCGGGTCCGCTTCGTCCGGAGCCCGGCCACCGCCGCGCGCCTCACCACCCTGGCCGGGTACGTCGACGCCACGTCCGTCACGCCCGTGGTCGAGGTCGTCTACCCGTTGGACAACTGCGCCGCCGCCCACCGCGACCAGGAGAAGGGTGGCGGCTTCGGCACGCGGGTGATCCAGATCGCCTGAACCCGCCCCGGGTCAACGACCCCGTCGAGCCCGCCGGTCGCGGTGGCAGTCCCGGCCTGCCGGTCGCTGGCCCTGCTCACCGGGTGGAGTCGGCGCGGACTGCGGGTGCGGCGAAGCCGCGGTCGCCCTGTAACGCCCGGCCGTCGTGGTGGCACGGACAGGTACCCGCGTGAGCCAGGCCGAAGGGGGCTGATGTGACCGAAGACCGTACCGCTGCCGCGGTTCGGCCCGCCGACGAACCGAGATTCGCGCCAGAGACAGCCGCCCGCGAGCCACGCCGCCCGCGGACGGACCTGGTGCTGCTGGGATTGGAGGCCGGCCTGTTTGCGTTGGCGGCAGCGGTCGGTGCGCTACTCAACCACTGGCGGGTACCGATCCACGCCCCCGCCGCGCCGCTGTACGCGCGGTGGCTTCCCCACCTGGGCCCGGGAACACCGCTCGCCCTCGCCGTGGCCGTGGCCGTGGTATGGCGCGGGCCGGGCTTGGCGCGGCGGCTGCCGTGGCGGCGCCTGATGGTGGGGGGCTACCTGGCCGCGGTCGGCTGGATCATGTCGCTGGCCCTGGTCGACGGCTGGTCCAGGGGCCTGGCCACCCGGCTGACCGCGCGGGCCGAATACCTGCACGACGTACCCAGGGTGCACAGCATCCTCGGCATGCTGCACACGTTCTCCCGCCACATCCTCGACTTCCAACCCGGGTCGTGGACCACCCACGTCTCAGGCCACCCGCCCGGCGTATTCGCCATCTTCGTCGCGCTCGACCGCGTCGGACTCGGCGGCGGTGGGCCGGCGGCCATGCTGTGCGTGCTGGTCGGCGCCACCGCACCTGTGTCGGTCGCGGTCACGCTGCGGGCTCTTCGCGCGGAGGCGGCGGCCCGTACGGCGCTCCCGTTCCTGGTGTTGTTTCCCGGCGCGGTATGGGTCGGCGCGTCCGCCGACGGAATGTTCGCCGGCATCCTCGCCGCCGGGCTGGCCCTACTCGCGGTCGGTGGGTCGCGGGGTGGGTTGGGTGGCGGCCTGCTGCTGGGGTTCAGCCTGTACCTGTCCTACGGGCTGCTCCCCGCCGGCGCCCTGGCGATAGCGGTGCTGTGGCTGCGCCCGGCGCCTCGACGCGGTACCGCCGTGGCCACCGTCGTCGGGGTCGCCGGGGTGGTGGCCGCGTTCACCGCCAGCGGCTTCTGGTGGCTGGACGGCTACCACCTGGTGGTGATCCGCTACTACCAGGGCTGGGCCGCGGGGCGCCCGTACGGCTACTGGGTCTGGGCCGATCTGGCCTGCCTGCTCGCGTGTGCCGGCCCGGTGCTCGGCCCCGCGCTGCGCCACCTTGCCGCCGCGCGTACCAGGCTGTGCCTCATACCCGCCGCGGCGCTGCTCGCCATCGCGGTCGCCGACCTGTCCGGACTGAGCAAGGCCGAGGTGGAAAGGATCTGGCTGCCCTACGCCATCTGGCTGCTGGTGGCCGCCGCATGGCTGCCGACCCGGCAGCGCCAGCCATGGCTGGCCGCGCAGGCGTTGACGGCGCTGGCCATCAACCACCTGCTGCTCACCTATTGGTGATGCACCCGAATCGGGTTGCCCGGCCTGCAGGCGCGGTCCCGGTCGAACCGTGGGCGGCCACCGGCGGAGGCGGGCCTGCCCGCCGGCGCGGTCATCGTGTCGCGGCTGCGGGTCGAGCCAGACCCGGTCGCGCAGCGGGATGCCGTCGATGCGGATCCCGGGTGGGTACCCGGTAGTCTCGGTGAACACGTCGCGTTCGACTGACCGTATCCGGAAACCCTGACACTGGTAGAACCGCAGGTTCCCCACGTCCGCTGCCGCGGTCGCTACTTCCACAGTGGACACGCCTTCGGCGGCCAGCCGGGTCAACGCCTCCCGGACCAGCCGGCCGCCGATCCCCCGTCCTTGCACGTCGTCGCGTACCGCCAGGCGGTTGGTGATGACCCTGGGGGTAGCCTCGGGGACGCCATGGCCACGACCACTTCCGTACCCGAGCAACCCGTCACCCGACCGCGCCGCAGCCACGCGGATCTGGTGCTGCTCGCTGTCGAGGCGGGTTTGGTGGCCGCCGCGGTGGTAGTGGGCGCGGTGCTCAACCACCGGCACGTACCCATCCACGCCGACACCGCACCGATCTACGGCCGCTGGCTGCCGCACGTCGGTCCCGGTACACCGTTGGCTGTCGCGCTGGCCGTGGTCGTGGTGTGGTGGGGGCCGGGCCTGGCGGGGCGGCTGGGTTGGCGGCGCCTGATGCCGGTGACGTATGTGGCGGCGCTGGGCTGGACCCTGTTCCTCGCGCTGATCGACGGGTGGAGCCGGGGCTTGGCTACGCGGTTGACGCCGCAGGCCGAATACCTCAACGACGTTCCCAAGGTGCACAGCGTCCCCGCGATGCTGCGTACCTTCTCCAGTCACATCCTCGATTTCCAGCCCGGCTCCTGGGCCACCCACGTCTCCGGCCACCCACCGGGCGCGTTCCTGGTCTTCGTGATGCTCGACCACATCGGCCTGCGCGGCGGCGGCCCGGCGGCCCTGTTGTGTGTCGTCGTCGGGGCGAGCGCACCGGTGTCGGTCGCGGTGGCGCTACGCACGCTGGGCGCCGAATCGGCGGCGCGGGCGGCGCTGCCGTTCCTGGTGTTGTTTCCCGGAGCGGTGTGGGTGGGTGCCTCGGCCGACGGGATGTTCACCGGCGTCGCCGCAGCCGGCTTGGCGCTGCTCGCGATCGGCGGGGTGCGCGGCGGTCTGGCCGGCGGGCTGTTGCTGGGCTACACCCTCTACCTGTCCTACGGCCTCGTCCTCGTCGGCGTCCTTGCCCTGGTCGTGCTGTGGCTGCGCCCGGCACCCCGCCGCACCACCGTGGTCGCGGCGGTGGCGGGGGTGGCCGCCGTGGTCGCGGCGTTCACGGCCAGCGGGTTCTGGTGGCTGACCGGCTACCACCTGGTGGTGATCCGCTACTACCAGGGCTGGGCGGCCGACCGCCCGTATGGCTACTGGGTGTGGGCCGACCTGGCCTGCCTGGTGTGCTGCGCCGGCCCGGTGCTCGCCCCCGCCCTGCGGCGCACGATCGGGCGGCTGCGCGGCGCCGGGCTGGCGGCACTTCGCGCACCGGCGGGGTTGTGGCTGCTGCCCGCCGCGGCACTGGTGGGCATTCTGACGGCGGATGTGTCCGGGCTGAGCAAGGCCGAAGTCGAGCGGATCTGGCTGCCCTATGCCATCTGGCTGCTCGTCGGCACCGCGTGGCTGCCCGAGCGGCACCGCCGCGCCTGGCTGGTCGCGCAGGCGCTGACCGCGTTGGTCATCAACCACCTGCTGCTCACCGACTGGTGACCAGCGCCGCGGGCTCGCGCAGCGGTGCCGTGGCGAAATCCGCCACCCCTGCGGCGAAGTCCACCCGGGCGCGGAAGCCGAGCACCTGCCCGGCCTTCTCGGGGCAGGCCACGACATGGCGGACGTCGCCCGGCCGGGCACCGCCGACGACTACCGGCGCGGGCCCACCCATCGCCTCGGCCAGGGTGCGGGCGAGGTCGCCGACGGTGTGCGGCTGCCCGGAACACACATTCAGCGGCGTGAACGTGTTGGCGGGTGATGCGGTGAGGGCGAGGACGTTGGCGGCGGCCACATCGCTGACGTGGACGAAGTCGCGGCGCTGCGCGCCGTCCTCCATCACCCGCGGCGGCTGCCTCCGCTCCAACGCCGAACGGAACAGCGACGCGACCCCGGCGTACGGGGTGTCCCGGGGCATACGAGGGCCGTACACGTTGTGGTAGCGCAGCGCCCAGACGCTGCCCCCGGTCTGCCGCGCCCACGCGGCGGCCAGGTGCTCCTGGGCCAGCTTGGTGGCCGCGTACGTGCTGCGCGGCTCCAACGGCGCGTCCTCGGGTACCAGGCCGGGGATGAGGTCGGCACCGCAGCCCGGGCACGGTGGCTCGAACCGGCCCGCGGCGAGATCCTCCGGGTCGCGCGGAGCGGGACGCACCACACCGTGCCGTGCGCAGGTGTAGCGGCCCTCGCCGTACACGACCATGGAGCTGGCCAGCACCAGGCGGGTGACCCCGGCGGTGTACATGGCCGCGAGCAGGACCGCGGTGGCGTGGTCATTGTGGACGGTGTACAAGGGAGCGTCGCTCGGGTCCACGCCGTGGCCGACCATGGCGGCCTGGTGGCACACCGCGTCCACCCCGCGCAGCAACCGCTCCAGCAGCCCCGGGTCGGCCACATCGCCACGGACGAGCTGGTGCGGGTCGGACCAGGCCGGTGCGGTGCTGCCGTGGGCCTGGGGCAGCAGCGCGTCCAGCGCCACCACCTCGTGCCCGTCCGCGTGCAGCGCGTCGGTGATGTGTGATCCGATGAAGCCGGCCGCCCCGGTGACCAGAACCCGCATTGCCGCCACGCTACGACGCGATCCGCACACTCGACGCAACCAACCCGCGCGCCGTAAGGATTTGGCAAGATTTTCTCCGGGGTGGCGTAACGGTGGAGCCGGTGGCGGGGACTGTGGTTCATCATCCGTTCGAGAAAGGGGACACCCGATGCCCATCATCACGGCGGTGGCGCGGTGAGCGAGATTCGCTACGACGATCTGCGCGCGCTGGTCGTCAACTGCACCCTCAAGCGCTCCCCGGAGCTGTCGCACACCGGCGGCCTGATCGACGTCAGCACCGGCATCATGCGCAAGCACGGTGTGCACGTCGACGTGATCCGCGCCGTCGACCACGACATCGCCACCGGGGTGTGGCCGGACATGACCGAGCACGGCTGGGCCACCGACGACTGGCCCGCGATCTACCGGAACCTGGTGTTGCCCGCCGACATCCTGGTCATCGCCGGACCCATCTGGCTGGGCGACAACTCGTCGGTCACCAAGAAAATCATCGAGCGGTTGTACGGCTGCTCGCACCTGCTCAACGAGGCCGGCCAGTACGCCTACTACGGCCGGGTCGGCGGCTGCCTGATCACCGGCAACGAGGACGGCGTCAAACACTGCGCCATGAACGTCCTCTACAGTCTCCAGCACCTCGGGTACACCATCCCACCGCAGGCCGACGCCGGCTGGATCGGCGAGGCCGGCCCCGGACCGTCCTACCTGGACCCCGGCTCCGGCGGCCCGGACAACGACTTCACCAACCGCAACACCACCTTCATGACCTGGAACCTGCTGCACCTGGCCCGGATGCTCAAAGACGCCGGCGGCATCCCCGCCCACGGCAACCAACGCAGCCAGTGGGACGCGGGCTGCCGGTTCGACTTCGCCAACCCCGAATACCGATGACCGCCACGCTCGCCACGCCCCGGGCCGGTCCGGCAGCCCGGGTGCG
>DATEJJ010000076.1:0-3548 GCA_035278125.1 Rugosimonospora sp. | reverse complement strand
AACCCAGTTAACAGGGCGCGCAGCGAGCCGCCGCACTGCCTGGACTCTCAAGCGCTTGCCGGCTGATCCGGCCCAAGTGCCGGATCACGAGGCGGCACGGCCCGCGACCACCCACGGCGCCCACCCGCCGGAGGAAGGCAGTGCACCAGGGCGGCTCGCGCAGCGAACCCAGTTAACAGGGCGCGCAGCGAGCCGCCGCACTGCCTGGACTCTCAAGCGCTTGCCGGCTGATCCGGCCCAAGTGCCGGATCACGAGGCGGCACGGCCGCAACCACCAACGGCGGCCACCCGCCGGAGGAAGGCAGTGCACCAGGGCGGCTCGCGCAGCGAACCCAGTCAACGGGGCGCGGAGCTGGCCAGGCGCGCACGGACCACGGCCGCGTCCGGTCGGCCCAGCTCGTCCAGGATGGCCAGCGCCTGCCGCCAGATCCGCCGGGCGGTACCTGCCTCCCCCGCGGCGTGGTACGCGTCGCCGAGCCGGGTCAGCGTGGCCGCCCAGTTGTCCCGGTCCCCCAGTTCGGCGAACAACTCCGCGGCGCGCCGGTAGCAGGCGGCGGCGTCCTGGTGCCGGGCGAGGTGGTGGTGCGCGAAGCCGATGCTGTCCCAGGTGTTCGCCTCGGCGTGCCGGTCGCCGATCTCGCGCAGCAGGGCCAGCGCCTGCTCGCAGTAGGCCAGCCCCTGGTGGTACTCGCCGAGCAGGCTGTGGTACCAGCCCATGTTGTTCAGCGCGATGGCCCGGCCGGTGCGGTGCCGCGCCGCCTCGAACAGGGCCAGGCACCGCTCGGCGTGGCGCAGCGCCTGCCGGTGCCGCCCCTCCCGCTCGCACAGCGACCCGAGTACGAACTGGACCTGCGCCTCGCCCACCGCGTCGTCCAGCCCGCGGAACAACTCCAGCGCGTGGCGCAGGTGGGTACGCGCGTCCCGGTGCCGGCCCAGGCGCAGGTACGGGCGGGCCAGGCCGCAGTGCGCCAGGGCGGTGGCGTGGCTGTCGCCCAGCCGTAGCGCGGCGGCCAGGGCGGTGCGCTGGGTGGCCGCCCAGGCACCCCAGTCCCCCTGCCACAGGTAGAAGTCGACCAGGGTCCAGGCGAGCTGCCACGCGTACCGGTCGAACCCGTGCCGCGCCGCCTGCTCGATGAGCCCGGGCAGGACGTGCTGCTCGGCCGCGAACCAGGCGCGCGCCTGCTTCTCGTCGGCCAGCGTCTCCGGCCACACCGCCGGGCCGTACCCGGGCAGCGCGATCGGGTCCCGGTACGGGTACAGCAGCAGCGCGGCCGAGTACGCGGTGTGCAGGTAGTGGTCCAGCGCCCGGTGCAGGGCGGCCCGCCACCGGCCCCCGCTCTCGTGCGTGTCCGCCAGTTCGGCGGCGTACGCGCGCAGCAGGTCGTGGCAGGTGTACCGGCCGGGCGTGTGCTCGGTGACCAGGTGTACCCGTACCAACTCCTCGATGAGCGGGCGGCAGCGGGCCGGGGGCCGCCCCGCGAGGCTGGCCACCGCGGGGCCGGCGATGTCCGGTCCACAGTGGATGGCCAGCAGCCGGAACAGGCTCGCCGCGTGCGGGCTGAGCCGCTGGTAGGACCAGGAGAACACGGACCGCACGTTGCCGGCCGAGTCCTCGCCGCCGAACGCGTCCAGGCCGCGCGCCTCGCGCAGCTGCGCGGCCAGCGCGTCCAGCGGGAAGTGCGGGTGCACCGTGGCCCGGGCCGCCACCACGGCCAGCGCCAGCGGCAGCCGGGCGCAGCCCCGGATGATCTGCCGCACCGGCTCCGGCTCGGCCGCCAGCCGGTCCGGGCCGAGCCGCTCGGCGAGCAGGTCCCGCGACTCGTCCGCGGTGAGCAGGTCCAGCCGCAGCGGCCGGGCGCCTTCGAGGGTGATCAGGCTGGCCAGCGGGGCGCGGCTGGTGACCACCACCAGGCAGCCGCTCACACCCGGGAGCAGCGGCCGCACCTGGTCGGCGTCGTGCGCGTTGTCCAGCAGCATCAGCACCCGGCGGCCGGCCAGCAGGCTGCGGAACAGCCCGGCCTGCGCGTCCAGGCCCTCCGGGATCTGCCGGGCCGGGATCCGGTAGGCGCGCAGGAACAGCAGCAGCGCCTCGCCCGGGGGCACCGGTGGACCGGCCGGGTCGAAGCCGCGCAGGTTCACGTAGAGCTGGCCGTCGGGGAACCGGTCGGCGACGCGGTGCGCCCAGTGCAGCGCCAGGGCCGTCTTGCCCACGCCCGCGGTGCCGGACAGGAGGGCCAGCGGCACGGCCGGCGCGCTGCGCGGTGCGGCGAGCATCCGGTCCAGCTCGGCCAGGTACCCCTCGCGACCGGTGAACCCGGGCATCGGGGCGGGCAACTGCCGCGGCGTGGGCGGGTACCGCGGGCTGCCGCCGGCCAGCGCCCGCCGGTACTCCTCGACCCGGTCCCGGGCGGTGGCCAGCGCGCCCTGCTCCGCCGCGTCCGCGCCGAGCAGCTGTACCAGCACGTCGAACCGGTCGGTCGGGGGCAGCACCCGGCCGCTGAGGTACTCGCCGATGATGCCCCGCGACCACCCGCTGCGGGCGGCCAGCTCGCGGTACGTGAGCGTGCCGGCGCACCTGCGCGCCTCCCGCCGCCGCAGCTGGCGTAGCAGCCCCGCGAGATCCGAGACGGTACGCGCGTCGGCGACTTCCCGCCGGAAGTCAATGGACTGCCCGTCCACGCAGGTACCGTACTCATTCTCAGCCGTCGATGCGACTGAGTGTCGACTTTTGACAGCCGGAAGTTGCGGGGTGGCCGCGCGCCACCCCGCAACCGTCAAGGGGGTTGTCAGCCGAGCACCACGCCCGTGGCGCCCACGCCCGCCATGCCGGCGGCGATGTCCTCGAAGAACATCCGCCAGGCACAGGTCCGCCCGGTCGGCACGTACCCCGTGCAGGCCACGGCCGTGTTGGTGTCGTCGATCGCGGTGTCGGTACCGGTGGCGAACACCTGGGTGGTGTTGCTGCCGTTCACGATCTCCACCGGCCCGCCGCTGTCGCCCTGGCCGATGGCGTTGGTGTGCGCGGTCTGCTCGGCCTGTACCTGGTTGCAGATCACGCCCACGTTGCGGACGTTGATGCACAGCCCGGTGGCGACCACCTGGATCGAGCAGCGGGTGCCCGAGTACGCGCCCGAGGTGCAGACGAAGTTGCCGACCTGGCTGGACAGCGAGCCGATCACCTGGTTGCTGAACTCGGTGACCGGGTTGCCGGCGGCGTCGGTCGTGTTGTTGAAGACCCGCCCGCCCGAAGATCCGTTGATGATCAGCGTGTCGGTGCCCACATTCTTCTGGATGATCGCACCGATCGTCTCGCCGGTCGGGTCGGTCGCGGTCTGCCCGACCGCGCCGCAGTGGCCGGCCGACAGCATCCGGGCCACGCCGCCGTGCACGACCGCGTACCCGGTCGAGCAGCCGCCGCCGGTCTGCACGTTGCGCCACGCGCCGCCGCCCCACCACGGCGGGCTGTCGTTCCAGCGGGTGGACGGCGAGGCGGCGACACCGGTCTGCACGGTCACCGCGACCCCGGCGTGGCTGGCCGCGTCCGGCAC
>DATEJJ010000075.1:0-6585 GCA_035278125.1 Rugosimonospora sp. | reverse complement strand
GGGCGCGCCCAGGCGCGGGTGAAGGCCGTCGCGACGTCGCGGGCCGCCGCGGCGGGTGCGGCGCGGGACTGGTCGCCGGGGCCGTCGTTGTCGCTGGGCGGGGTGGGCAGATGGGTGCCCTGTGCCGCGGGGGAGGCGTAGGCGGTGGGTTCTCCACCGCCACCCCCCTGGGTGGACGTGCCACAGGCGGCGAGAGCGGCCGCCACCGCGAACAGGATGGCTGCCGTGGTCAGTCGTCGGGCCATCGGAACTCCTTTACGTGGTTGGGGTTGGTGCGGCTGCGCGTTGTCCGTGGCGTGGGCGCAGCCGTCCATGGTGGAAGCGGGGAATCGTGCGTTGGTGGTGGTCATCACCCGTCCAGCTCGCGCTCGTCGTCGCCGGCGTTCGGGTCGAAGTCGCTGTCGAGGTCGGTGTCCATCGCGTCGTAGTCGAGCTGGTCCTGGATCTCCCGGTGGTGTGCCGTGTCGAGGTCGTGTTGGTGCAGGGCGTCTATTTCCTGGTTGGCGGTGTCCTGCTCGGCCTGGTCCGGGTCGGTGCGCATGGCGGCGATCCAGGCGCGGAGGTGGTCGATGCGTTGGGCGGTCAGGTTGGCCATGATCATCATGCGGTCCCAGTCTGCGCGGTCGGTGACCGGCGCCGGCGCGGTCATGGTCGGTCACCGGGGCGGTGGGCCCGGGGGATCGTCGTGTGGGGTGGCATGGGTCAGCGCCCCGGCCGGCGGGGGCGCATCTGCGCGATCGACAATCCGATCAGGCCGAGTCCGGCGATGAGCAGCAGGATGCCGGCGGCGGTGTTGCCTTTTCCGGCGAGGACGCTGTAGCCGCCGCACAGGCCGAGCCCGCCCAGTGCGAAGAACATTCTGGGGAATCTCATGTGCTACCTCCGGTGGTGTGCCTGCCTCCGGCCGGGGGTGCCGGCGGGGATGTGGCGTCGGCACCTTCCGGTGCCGGGGTGGTGGGGCGGGAGGCGCAGTCGGCCCGCGCCCAGCGGACGGCGTCGTCCCGCCAGTGCTGCGGCCAGGTGAGCTCTGCCCGGAACGGGGCGTGTGTGCCGTTGCGGCATTTGGTGTGGTCCCAGTCGCGGAGCCGGGGCCGGGCCCGGTGCAGTGCCTCCAGCCATCGCAGCGGCGCTTCGGCGGTGGCGTCGGCGTCGGTGGAGACGTGCCAGGCCGCGCACAGCCCGGTGAGTTCTTCGACCAGGGGCCAGTGCCGGGGCCAGCAGGGTGGGATCTCCTCCTGCAGTTCGAAGTGGTGCACGGCCCAGCCGACCCAGTCGATGAGCCAGGCCCACATCCGTTCCGCTGTGTCGCGGTCCAGGTCGGCCCAGCGCAGCACCCCGGGTACCGCGTCCTCGCCGCGGGCCTGCACCTTGCGGGCCAGGTCGGCGTGTTGTCCGGCGAGATCCTCCACGGCCTCGCGCAGCGTGTTCAGCCCACGGATCAGACTGTGCAGGGTGCGCACGTCCGGGGGCAGGCGTTCGTCGTCGGGCAGGTCGAACAGCGGTGGCGGGTGGGTCATGTCAGCCCCCCGCCTGGGCCAGCCGGGCGGTGAACGCCGCCCGGGCGGCGTGCAGGGCGCCGGCATCGTGGCGTTGCCACCAGGCCGGCATGCGGACTTCGAGTGGGGGCAGGTTGCCGACCATGACCAGGGCGTGGCCGGTGGGCAGGGTCCGCAGTTCGGCTAGGTCCAGCAGCGCTTCGCGGCGGGTGTTTTCGTTGACGCTGGCGCGGCCGCCGCCCCAGGTGGCGCCGGAGGAGACCTCGTTGACCTGTCCGGCGAGGGCCTGCATGTCGCGCAGCCCGGCCACGTCGTTGCTGCCGCCCATGAGCAGCCGGGCGTTGGCGGCCGCTTCGATGGCCCGGCCGCCGTCTTTGCCCCAGCGCTGCTGCAGCTGGTGGGAGTTCTGGCAGAACACGGAGGTGGCGATGCCGGCGCCGCCGCCTTCGGACATCAGCGATGGCAGGCTCGGGATGGGTGCGATGTTGGAGATCTCGTCGCCGATGAAGTACAGGCACGGTTCCACCCGCCCGCCGGGGGCCAGTAGCGCCGCCTGCCGGGCGCGGAAGATGATGTCTTCGATCAGGGCGGAGAACAGGGGCGCGACCAGCGTCTGCGCGTCGCGGGTGCCGACCAGGTACAGGGTGCCGCGCTCGGCCAACCAGTCGCCCGGCCGGAACTCCTCGCCCCGGGGCGGTGAACACGCGGCGAGGACCCGGGGGTCGTTGAAGGCGTCCAGCGCGCCGGTGAGCACGGCCTGGATGGTGTCGCGGGTACGGCCGGTCTGTTCCCGGTGCTGGCTGAGCCGATCCGCCCACGCGTGTGCGTCGTGGTGGCGCAGGATCTTCTCCGGGCGGCTGTTGGTGGGGTTCTGCGCCCAGGCCATGACGTCGGTCATCGTCGCGGCCCCGTCCAGCGCGGCGGCGTGCAGCAGGCCGCGGATGATGGAGGCGGCCTGGTCCTGGAACCATTTGCCGTTTTCCACGCTCTGGTCGCCGATGCCGGAGCCGGAGGCGAAACCCGAGGCGCGCAGCATCGCGACCACCATGTCTTCGCAGCCGTGGATCGGTGACCACCGCATCCGGGGCACCCCGGGCACGGTGCCCTGGGGTTCGAAGATGAAGCTGGGCCCCACGCGCTGGCGGATGTCGAAGGTGACCTCGGCGACGTCGAGGCGGGTGGAGGTGGAGATGACCGCGCCCCGGGCGTCCAGTACCCGGGGGATGACGTAGCGGGTGGTTTTACCGGCGAACCGGGCGGTGCCCTCCCCCAACTCCGAGTACTCGTTGGCCAGATACAGGGGCCGCCCGGACTGCGCGTCGTTGCCGAGAAACCGCGCCACTTCCAGCGGGTCGCGGCGGCGGCGCAGTTTCGCGGCGCGGGTGTCCGGGTTGTCCGCGGCGGTCAGGGCCAGGCCGGGACGGACCACGTCGACGCGGGCCAGGACCGCGTCGGCGGTCAGCACCCGGCGTAGGTCACTGCGGCGGGCGAAGCCGGTGCGCCGCGCCACCCGCCGCCCCACCCGGGCGCCGGCGGCCAGCAGCACCACCAGTGTGGCGACGAACAGCACCACCCACGTCGGGTACAGCAGCCGGGCGCCGGGCAGCACGGGCCGGGCGGCGGGCGGCCATGCCTGGCCGGGGTGGGCGGTGTGGTTGGCCAGGCGTAGCAGGATGCCGGGCGCGTCGCCGGGTGCGGACGCCGGCCACACCCCGTGGGTGGCCAGGGCGGCGAGTTGTCCGGCCAGCCACAGCGTCCCCGCCGCGGTCGGGGCGATCACCGCGATGATGCCCAGCACCACGAGGCGGGCCGCGATGTCGGCGCGGGTGATGCCGCGGCGGGGCACGCCGCGGGCGGGTGACATCAGGGGGACGCTCACGCGGCCACCTGCCCGGTGGCGGCGGCTTCCAGCCGCGCCTGGTAATCCTCGTCGGTCAGGTCGTCGACGCCGGGGACGTGTTCCATCCGGCTGTCGGTGTGCACCATCGCCGCCTCCATGGTGGACAGTTGGTGTTTGACCACAGAGGACCGGGTGCCGATCTTCCACAACCCGACGCCTTGGCGCAGGTAGCGCAGCAGGTCGGTTTCCACGTCGGAGGTGCCGAGGAATTCGCGGGCGCCGTCAAGGGAGCCGGTGGCCTGCCGGTAGGACACGCGCACCCCGGAGTCTTCGATCAGGCCGCGGGCGATGCTGACCTGTTCGGAGTCGGCGGCGCCGGTGGCGGCCAGGTCGGAGAAGCGGTGGAAGGCCAGCACGTTCGCGATCCCCAGGGCGCGGGCCAGTTTCAGCTGTTCCCGCATCCGCCGTACCAGCGGCAGGTGCCGGGCGATGAGCGCGAACTCGTCGTAGAAACACACCCGGGGTGGCGCGTCGGGGCGGGTCAGTTCGGCCTCCAGCCAGGACTGGGCGCAGGTCATCGCCATCGCGGTCATCTGGTCGGAGGTGCGGACCGCGCGCAGGTCGAGGATGGCGCCGGGCTGGTCGAAGTCCAGCCGGACGCTGGAGGGGGCGGGTCCGTCGAACAGGCCGCCGAGGGCGCCGGAGATCAGCCGTTCCAGGGCGAGGCGGACCCGGCGGGAGTCGGTCACGAACTGGTCGACGTCGTAGCTGACCGCCGTCAGCCGCTGCTGCCACAGCTGCGGGTCGGCCATCGCGGCCAATACCGCGCCGAGGGTGGGGGTGGGCATCCGGGACGGGGTGGTCGCGTCCTGCGCCCGGGTGACCGCGTCGAGGGCGTATTCGATGAGGCTGCGTTCGGCCTCCACCAGGCGTTCGCCGAGCTGGATTTCCAGCAGGCCCTCCAGCAGCAGCAGCCGGCGGGAGCGCTGCATCTGCAGCCACTGCTCCACGGTCATGTGCCGGTCGCGGCGGATCCCGGCGAGGGGGTTCATGACCACGCCGAGGCCGGGGCCGATCCGCACCGGGGCCACCCCGGCGAGGGCGCCCAGCGCGTCGTATTCGCCTTTGACATCAGTGATGTAGGAGCGCACCCCGAACGGGATGCCGCGAAACGCCAGGCATTTGAGCAGGCTGGATTTGGCGGAGCCGATCTCCCCGGTGACCACCATGTTGGGCGCGGTGATGATCTTCGCCCGGTACAGCTCGTGCAGGGCGAAGGTGAAGCCGCTGCGGGAGTAGACCTCCATCCCGACCAGGGGGCCGTCGGCGGCCAGGCCGGGGTCGCACACGAACGGGTACACCGAGCACAGCTGGGCGCTGGTGGTGACCAGCGGGGGGATCCGGGTCCGCCAGAACACCCGCCCGGCGGCCCGGCCGAACCCGCCGCGCCGGTCGGCGGGTGGGGGTCCGAGGTAGCGGGTCGTCAGTCGGGCCACGGCGCGCTGCTCCCGGCGCAGTGCTGTCTGCGCGCGTTGCTGGTCGCGGCGGGCGGTGGCGGTGGCGACCCGGTCGGACAGCGAGCCTTCGTGGCGGAGCCGGCGGTTCATGCCAGCCACCCGCGCATCGGTTTCAGGCCGCGGCCCAGCGGCAGCGCGCCGGCGGCGAATGCCTGGTCCTGTTCCCCGGCCAGGACGACGGCGGCGCAGCCGGTGCGGGACAGGATCCGTTTGACCGCCCGGACCTCGCCGCCCAGCTGCTCGGCGCTGGTGGAGGTGACGGTGACCAGCAGGCAGTAGCGGTGCCGGACATGTCCGGCGGCCTGTTCCCGGTCGATCTGTTCGACCGCGCGGGCTTCCTCGTCTTCCCGGGCGGTGCGCACCAGCCGCAGCCGCCGTTTGGTGATCTCGTCCCCGGCGGTGGCCACCTTTTCCCGCCGCGCGGCCAGCTGCGCAAGGGCTTCGGGTACCGGCTGCGCGGTCAGGGTGACGGTGCGCCGCGACGAGGTCCGGGTGAACAAGGGCGTGAGCCAGGTCAGCCCGACCGGGCGGCGGGGCATCTCGTACACCCACAGGGTCTGGGAGATGCCGCTGTCGTGCCGGTAGCAGCTCCACCCGACCGTCTCGGCCGCGGCGGGGCCGGCCATCCGGGGTGTCACCCCGGCGGCGAGGGTGTCGGTGGTGGCGCGCAGGTCGATGACGGCCTGGTCGTCGGGGTCGAACTGGGTACGCAGCACCGCCGCGTACCCCCTCGTAGTCAACCACCCGTGGGTGGTGACGCCGGCTTCGGCGACCGCGGCCGCCACCCCGCCCAGCCGGTCCACGACGACGGCGGCGATGGCCTGGTCGCTGCCGCCCGCGTCGGCGATCTCCCCGCTCATCCTGGCGGTGTCCCAGACGGTCACCAGGTACACCTCGTGCCGCTGCGCGGTGGGTGCCGCGGCGGCGGTCAGCTGCGCGAGGGACCGGTACGCCGGCGTGGTGGTGTCCACCGCCCGGTTGATCAGGTACCTTTGCGCCCGGTTGCCCAGGTCCGGAACCGCCCGGGCCATCAGCGACCAGCGCACCAGGCCCTGCCCGGTGTATTCGGTGCCCAGGATGTTGAGCAGGTTCGCCCAGTCGACCAACCGTTGGGTCTGCACGCTGGTGTCGGCGAGGATGAAGTTGCCACCCGAGCAGCACAGCGCCGCGGTGACCGTGCGTTCCCCGCGGTGGTGGAGCAGACCCACCTCGGTCAGCCCGTCGGACGCGAGGGCGGTCAGCCACCGGTAGCCGGCGGCCGGGCCGGGGAAGTCCGGGTGGTCGGCCACCGCGTGGGGGGCGAAGAGGGCGCCGCGGTAGCGGTCCTGCCGGGTGCCGCGTTGCAGCAAGGCCCCGACCACGATGGGCAGCCATTCGGTGATGCGCCGCCCGCGCAGCCGCAGCAATCCCAGGGACATCACGGCGAGGGCGGCGGCGAACAGGGCACCGGCCCACCACGGGTGCCCGGCGGCGAGCACGTTGATACCGAACACGCCGACGATCACGCCGGCGACCACGAGGAAGATCTGGCCCCAGGTGAAGCCGAGCACGCTGCCCCGGCTGGAGCGGGGCGGGAAAGAGAACTGGGTACTCACCGTGGTTTCACCGCCCCCTACACCGCGAGTTCCGCGGCGCTGGCCGCGTCGCCGCCGGCACCGTGCGCACCGTCGTGCTGCGCCGGGGATGTCGCCGCGCCCGGTCCGCCGCCCGGGTCCGGGGCCGGTGGTGGGCC
>DATEJJ010000074.1:0-6768 GCA_035278125.1 Rugosimonospora sp. | reverse complement strand
CGCGCCGCTCGCCGGCATCGACCCGGACCGGCTGCTCGCGGCGACCGGAGCCACCGCGGACGGCGCCTGGCACCTGCACCGCGAGACGCAGTCCGACGACCTCGACTTCTTCGTACTGTTCTCCTCGTTCGCCGCGCAGCTCGGCACCGCCGCGGCGGGCGCGCGGGCCACGGCCGGCGAGTTCCTCAATGGCCTGGCCCGGCACCGCCGTGCCGCCGGCCTGCCGGCGACCAGTGTCGGCTGGGGTCCGGTGGAACGGGCCGGCGCGGCGCCGCGGTCCGACGGACAGACCGGCCTGACGCCCGCCCAAGTCGTCGCCGAGCTGGGCACGCTGCTCCACACCAGGCCGGTCAACGTGTCCATTGTGGACATCGACTGGCAGCGCTGGGCTCAGGCCAACCCGCGGCTCGCCCAGTTGCCGCGGTTCGGCTCGCTCGTACCCTCCGGCGAGCCCGACCGCGCGCCGGCCGAACCCGTCCGGTCGAAGCAGGAGACAGGGCGGGTCCTCGACGCGGAGCGTTGACTTCTCGTACCAGTGGGTCAACCAGTCCAACGAGACCTTCACAATCCACTTTCCGCTTCCCGCGATCCATGCTCGCACCGGTACTGGTGGCCGTGCCACTGGTTGCGCCGCGCTGACCTGGCTCCCGGCAGCTGATGGACGCCGGGGTACGGGTCGCGGTCGCGGGTGGCGTGCTGGGCGATCACGCCCCGGTCGGCGCCTTGGCGCTGGGGGAGCGGTCGGCCACCGGGACCGCGCGGGTCATCTTCCGCGCCGGCCCGGCCCGGGATCCGTGCCCCCAAGGATGCGTCGCCGTCGTGGTCGGCGACGCGCCGCGGGCTCGATGGTCCATTGTGGTTGGTCCGCCGCCGGACGGCGAGTAACTTCCGTGTGGATACGGCCAGCTGTGTGCCGGCTGGGGCAGGTACGCGGATACGACCGACGTTCCGTCTGCCCGGGCGACTGCGAAGAACGCCAATGTGGAGGCTGCGGCCGGGATGTCCTCCGTCAGATCCCGCGTGCCTGCGGTGCCGCGCCAATCGGTGACCGGGATCGGGACGCCGTCCACAGTGACCGCGATCAGCTGGTACCGCTCGCCGTCGTGTAGCCCGGTCACCGTCGCGTGTACCGTCGCCGTCCGGGTCTGGGTCGAGGTGACGATGACCGACAGGGTTGCCCCGGCCGTGCGGTCCGTCGTGGCGACCGCCACAGCGGCTCCGGCGCGACCGGTGCCGCCCGCGTCGCCGCCACGACCGAGCGCGATCCCCAACGCCGTGCCGGTGGTGAGCACGACGACGAGGCCGATGGCGGCGACCGCCAGCAGCATCCGGTGCCGGTACCGGGGGACCCAGGGATCGGGCCGGCGGCGCTCAGATCGCCGCGGCCGCGCGGGCGGTGCGTCCGATGCCACGTCGCGGCCGGCCAGCAGTCGCGCCGCGTCCTCGGGATCCAGCGCCGCGAGCGCCTCGACTGCGGGTCCCAGCAGGTCCGCCTCGCGCAGGCACCACGCGCAGTGGACGAGGTGGTCCTCGACGGCGGCCCGGTCCTCTCCGTGCACCCCTCCCAGCAGGTACATGCCGAGAGCCGGGTGTACGTGGGCTCCGTTGCCTGCGGCTTCAGCGTTCACTCGCATCAATTCCTTGATCCTGGGGTGCGGGCGCCGTTGGCGTTACTCCTCTCAACGTACGCGGGGGCGGCGGGTTCGCGCATTACGGTGCCCGGTCCAGGTTTGTTGGCAAGCTAACGGCTGTCGGATAACGAAACATCGGGATTGAACGGAGCCGCCCCGGTCGCCGTAGATACATGACGTCACACAGCCCGCGAAAAGAAGACCGCTCGGCGTGGTCGGAACGGCGGAGAAGTCCGATGGCGAAAGCGTTCTCCAGGCTGGATGCGAGATGGTGGACGCGGGCCGCGTGCGCGGGT
Organism: Rugosimonospora sp.; assembly: GCA_035278125.1. GTDB lineage: Bacteria > Actinomycetota > Actinomycetes > Mycobacteriales > Micromonosporaceae > DATEJJ01. The sequence goes on along the minus strand of DATEJJ010000074.1, from coordinate 4,841 downwards.
CTCGATCCGGACTGGTGGACCGAGCAGACCGAGACACAGTGCCGCGTGCTGGCCGTCCGCACCTGCCTATCGTGTCCGGTACGCGGCGACTGTCTCACCGAGGCGATCGTGGCCGGCGATGTCGGTGTGATCCGGGCCGGCATGCTGCTGATCCAGAAAGGAAACCGGCAACGCATGGTGTCGCTCGTCTGCCGGCAGTGCGGGAAGTTGCCGGTCTGTGCGCGGTTCGGCACACGTGCCGGCTACTGCGGCGTGCGGTGCCGGCGGGAAGCGGACGCGGCCCAGCCAGACAGCAATGTGGCCGCCTGATCGAGTGGACGGTTGCGGCACGCGGGCGGGCGGGACCGAGCACCACACGGCGCGGGTGGGCTGTCCGACCGGAGCCGTTCTGGTGGGTCACGTACCGGGTCCGTCCGATGTGGACGTTGACGTCGAGTCCGACGATGCCACGGCATGCGAGTGCAACCACGGCGTGACCCGGAAGGCATCCTCGGTCTGGCACCGTCCACATAGCAGTCCGTGGCTGATCGGTGGGGTTCGCCGTCCCCATACGTGTGACAGGAGGTGCATACTCAGGGACTTCCACCGACCTAGGTCGGGCCACTACGCTAGGCCGCTGTGAAGCTGTGCAGGCTGGGTCGTTCAGGCGTCGAAGTCACGCGGTTCTTCTATGGAGCCGGCTCCATCGGCGGCATCGGGAGTTCACCCGAAACCCGGGGTCAGGGCCTGACCATCGACGAGGGCTTGACGCGGATGGACGAGGCGTGGAATGCCGGCATCCGAGTGATCGACACGGCGGAAGGGTACGGCGGCGGTGACAGCGAACGCGCCGCCGGCCAGTGGCTGGCCGAGCGACGCGCCGCTGATGTGCTGATCGCGACCAAGACGGTGGGTGGCTGGGACGGCGGTCCCCGGCGGATCCACCTGTCCCGGGAACGGATCGACCGGCAGCTCGCGCAGAGCATCGAGCGGCTCGGCCGGGTCGATCTGTACATGCCACACGCACCCGACCCCGACACACCGGTGGAGGAGACGCTGGAGGCGTTCGCCGCTGCCCAGGAGTCGGGGCGGATCCGGGCGTACGGCGTCAGCAACGTCGACACGTCGCTGCTGGAGCGGCACCTCAGCGTCGCGGCCCGGCTCGGCCTGCCCCGCCCTGAATGGGTGCAGAACGGCCTGAGCCTGCTCCAGCGTGGCGACGAGCGGGAACTCCTACCACTGGTGCTGGCCGAGGGACTCGGCTACCTGCCCTACTCCCCGCTCGCCGGTGGCGTGCTGTCTGACCGGTACCTCGACGGGGCCGCCGTCGCGGTCGACAGCCGCATCGGCGTTGCCGGCGCCCGGTACTACGCAGGGATGTATACCACGGAAAATCTGCGCCGCGTCTCCGCGCTGCGGGATCTGGCCCGTGAGCGTGGCAACACCACCGCCGGGCTTGCCCTCGCCTGGCTGCTCGCCCAGCCCGCAGTCACCGCGCCAGTCGTCTCGCCTCGCACCACGGAGCAGTGGCAGGCGGTACACGAGGCCGAAATTGCTGCTCTGACCAGTGAGGAAGCCGACCGTATCGGCGCCATCTTCAGCTGAGACCGGCAGCAACCCGCCCGCGGCCGGGGCCAGCCACGTTCCGAGCATCCGCTCGTCCGGGTCGGCGCAACGATTGAAGAAACCGCCGCGCAGGTCGACCCGTGTGGCTGTCCTGGCGACCGAGTAGTGACCGCGCGGTGCGCGCCTCGATGACCGATTCGGCCACGGCCGGCGGGGGCTGCATCAGCGCCCGGCCGACATCGAGGCGATGGCCGCGTGCAGCGCGCGCAGCGCGTCGTGGGTGCGGGATTCGACGGTGCTCTCGGCGACGCCCAGGATTGCGGCGGCCTCGGCTGCTGACCGGCCCCGGAAGAACACCTCGATGATCACTTTGCGGTGGTCCGTGGTCAGCCGCGCCATCGCCTGTGTGATGGTCTGCGCGGCGGGCATCCGTTCGGTGGCTTCGTCGCCGCTCGACGTGTTGGCCTTGTCGAACGGCCCGATCTCGGTAGGCCGGACCCGGTTGGTGCGGCTCGCGTCGATGGCGATCCTGCGGGCTACGGTCAACAGCCACGGACGCAGCCCGCTGACGTCGGCGCTCAGCGCGTCGATGTTGCGCCATGCGCGCGTCATGGTCTCGCGAAGCATGTCCTCGGCCGCTTCGCGTGCGCCAAGGGTGAGACCCAGCAGGAATCGATAGACGGCACCGGCGTGCGCGTCGTACAGCGCCTGCATCCGCTCCTCCAACGTGCGGTCGTCCACGGCGACTTTCCTATCCGCGGCGGCCATGGCCAGCCGCTGCGCGCCGTCCGCCCGGGCGCTGCCGACGTCGCTTCCGTTGCGGGCCGGCGCCCAATGGTCCATCGAATCGTCCTCCTCGTTCCTCAGGAAGCGTCCTCTGCCAGGATGGATGGACATGGTGGCGGTGATCGACAGCGGGCCGGGTCAGGATGCGAACCGCCGGTATTGGGCGACCGTCGCAAAGCCGATCCGGCGGTAGACCGGTTGCCCCATCGAGCTGGCCTGCAGCGTGGCGATGGACGCACCCGCCTTCCGGGCGAGCCGTAGTGTCTCAGTGGTCAGAGCGGTGGCGGTGCCACGCTGTCGGTAGGCGGCATCGGTCGCGACCCAGTAGATGGCCGCGGCCTTGCCGCCCAGCAACACTGCGGCGGTGCCGACGGTCCGATCACCGACCATTCCGGCGAGGCGGACCAGGCGGCCCTCGCTGGGCGCGTACGCGATCTCGCACTCCAGCAGTTCTTCGACGACGTCGGCCGGGACACCAAGCGGTTCTGCGGCTGTCTCGACGTACCCACGCAGCTCCGCTCGAGTGGTTACTCGGCGGATGGTCAGCTCGGCCGGGGGCGGGAACTCCGCGAACGTCTGGAGGTCGACCGCCATGACGGGAAGCGGGTCCAGCTCCTGCGCGCCGGCGTCGAGCAGCGCGTTCGCAGTGTCGGGATCACTATCTGCGCCAACCCACCAGGCCCAGCGTGTGCCGTCAAGCCGCTTGCGCGCTTCGGCAACCGCCTTTTCGATCGGCCAGCCCCGTACGCGCAGCACGCCGTTAAGTAGCCGATGCGGCAAGCCAGTCCGGTAGATCGGTAGGTCAGTGTGTGGCGAGGAACCGTCGTATCCCGCCCAGTATGCACGGTTTATGTCGAGTTGCGGCTCGAGGTCATTGATAGACATGCCAGCAGGACGCGTCGACGCGACGAAAAGTGCGGTGCGGTGATGTAAATCACCAACCGGCCGATCCCGCTGGTGGACCCTGGCTGACGAGAGGACAGTCCCGCCCCACCCCGCCGGCACCTCTGCGGTGCGCACATCGGCAGCCGCGGTGTGGTCGCGGCGCCGGGCAGGGGACCGCCACAGGTCGGGCTCCCGTCTGGAAGACCGGTGATGACGGCGTGTGGCGTGCCGATCACTGTCAACGGCTTGGTCGAAGAACTGCCGCGGGACGTTCGCTATAGATCAGGCGTGCCGAACGGACGCGGCCGCCGACCTCCGACAGTAGCCAGGTGATGGTGGGCGGGCAGTGATCCGGGTCTGTCGACGGGTTCAGGAAATCTTTCTCCACCAGTGTCAGCCCCGGGCTCGCCAGCACGGTCCGCAGCCGGTACTGGACCCCGTCCGCATAGTCGGAGTACAAGGCCCGCACCGCACCCGCGATTCCGGTGACCCGACCATCCGGCCAGGTGATGTCCGCGTCCGGATACCAACGAGCGTAGACGCGGGCGGCCGGTATCCCGCACGCCACCGCGTTGAGGACGGTGAGCACCTCCGCGTGCCGTTCGTTGACCAGTGCTGACACGTCGGAATGCGATTCCTCCGTGGTCGCGGCCAGGTTTCGGGCCAACTGTTTTCGAGCCTCGGCGAGGCGGCTGCGGACCGTGCTGACGGTGACACCGGATACGCGGGCCACCTCCTGGTACGAACTGCCGGCCGTGAACCAGCGCAACATAGCGACCAGCCTGACCTGTGGGGACAGCATCGCCAGCCCATGCCATAGCCAGTCGCGCGTCGCACGTTCCTCGATGAGCCTGGCCGGGTCGTCGAGGCTGGCAGCCGTGTCTCTCAACGCCGCAGGGTCAGTCGGCGTTGGCCGCTGCCGCCGGGCGATGGCGTGGCAGGCGTTGCGGACGATCGCATTCAGCCACTGCGGCACCGCCTCTGGATCGCGTAGCTCGCCGATGCGGGCGATGGCGAGCACGGCCGCGTCCTGGCAAGCGTCTTCCGCGTCGGCGTGGTCCCGCAAACATGCCATCGCCACGGCCCGCATCCGGGGCTGGAGACGTCGGAGCAGCTCCCCGAGGCTTGCCACCTCACCGCGTTGCGCCTCGCGTACGAGGTCGGCATTGCTCCGCACGCTTTGCATACTACGACCTTCTCGGCACTGCCCGGCTTGGGCTGTCTTCAGGTGGGGTCGGGTGGCCGCCAACGGGCAGGGAGGCGCTCTTGCCCGCTGCGGCGGTCGGCTCGGGAGTCGGGGTGGGAGCGGGTCGGTGTCGGGGCCGGTCCAGGATGAGGCCCATGATCTTCCTCCGGTCGGCGTGCGGTGCTGCTTTCATTGCGAGTACCTCCGGTGTGTGTCCATTCAGGACACCAGCCGGTGGTGCGCGGGTCATTCCCGGAGCCTGCCCGGCCCGGGGTGGTGCAGGCGCTACCCGTGGGCCTTGTCCAGGTAGTGGAGTACCGCCGCGACGCGGCGGTCGACCCGGTCGTCGGGGGCGAGGTCGAGTTTGGCGAAGATGCTGCGGATGTGTTTGTGTACGGCCCCGTCGGTGACGTACAGCCGCTGCGCGATGGTGGCGTTG
>DATEJJ010000073.1:0-2255 GCA_035278125.1 Rugosimonospora sp. | reverse complement strand
GCGGTCCACGCGCCGGCCAGGTGCAGCCCGGGCAGCCCGGTACCGGTGCCCGGGCGCAGCGCCCCGCAGCCCGGCGCCGGCCGGAACGTGGCGTGCCGTTCCCGGGTGACGAAGAAGTCCCGCAGCACGGCGGTACGCGCCTGCGGCAGCAGCCGCTCCACCGCCGGTACCAGCCGCTCGCGCAGCACCGCGGTGGGCAGGTCGACCAGGTCGCCCGCGGCGGACAGGGACAGCGCGAGGTACTGCCCCCCGGTCACCCCCGACTGCGCGGTCCGGTCGAACACCCACTGCACCGGCGTACCCACACCGGCCAGGAACTCGCCCGCCATCACCCGCCGGTCGTACACCAGGTGCGCGTTGACGATCGGCGCGCTGCCCAGCCGCTCCGCCCACCCGTCCGGCAGCCCCGCCGCACCCGGCGGCAGCAGGCGCTGCGCGACCGGCGGCGGTACCGCCAGCACCACGTGATCGGCCATGTGCTCCTCCCCTCGGCAGCCCACCCGCCACCCCTCCCCCGTACGGACGAGCCCGTCGACCCTGGTCGAGGTGCGTACCCGCGCCCCCGCCGCCACCAGCGCCGCCAGCGCCGGCTGCCCGTGCAGGTCCCGCAGCGGCACCCGGGACCAGCCGATGTCCGCCGCGTCCGCCCGGGTCAGCAGGCCCACCTGGAACACCGTCGCGGCCAGCGCGAGCGACGCGTCCCCGGCCCGCGCGTTCAGGGTGGCCACCCCGACCAGGTCCCACAGGTCGCGTACCGCCCGCTCGCTCTGCCCGTGCGCGTGCAGCCAGCCGCCGAAGCTCTGCCCGTCCACCCCCGGGTCGCTGCGGTCCACGGCGCGCAGGGCCAGCGCGGCGCGGACGAAGCGCAGCCGCTCGGCCGGGCGCAGCGGCGCGTACCGCAGCAGCGAACCGCCCAGGTGCAGCGGCGCCGGCAGCCCGTTGCGCCGCAGGTGCACGGTGCGCCCGGTACCCGCGTCCCGCACCGGGATGTCCAGCCGGCGCTGCAGCCGTACCCGGTCCGCCACGCCCAGCCGGTCCAGCAGCCGCAGGTACGCCACGCAGCAGCGCAGGAACACGTGCTGCCCGTTGTCCACCGACAGCGGGCCGCGGCCGAACGAGTGGGTCAGGCCGCCCAGCCAGGGCCGCACCTCGAACAGGGTGACCGGCAGCCCGGCGTCGGCGCAGCCCAGCGCGGCGGTGATGCCGGCCAGCCCGCCACCGATCACGGCCACCCCGCCGCCCGCGCTCACCGCCCGGCACCCGTCAACGCGCGGGCCGCCACGCCCGCCTTCTGCCAGCCGGACAGCGACAGCCGGCGGTCGTACACGCTGCTGGGCCGGGCGGCGATGCGGGTGAGCAGGCGCCGGTAGATGCCGGCCATGGCGGCGGTACAGGCGGCGCTGCGCCGGTCCAGCAGCGGCAGCAGGCGCAGCCCGTCGGCGTACCAGCGCTGGGCCCGGCGGGCGCTGAACTCCACCAGCGCGGCCAGCCGGCCCTCGGTGTCCACCAGCGCGCCGTGCCCGTCCAGCTTCAGCTCCACGCCGAACCGGTCCAGCTCCACGCGGGGCAGGTACACGCGGCCGTTGCCCAGGTCCTCGCGGATGTCGCGCAGGATGTTGGTCTGCTGCAGCGCGATGCCCAGCGCGTCGGCGTACGCCGGCGCCAGCGGCTCGGGCCGGGAGCCGAACACGCCCAGGCACAGCCGGCCCACCGAGCCGGCCACCGCGCGGCAGTAGACCACCAGCTCCTCGAACGTGCCGTAGCAGCGCCCGGTCACGTCCATCTCGACCCCGTCGACCAGCTCGCCGAAGGCGCCCAGCGGGATCGGGTACCGGCGCGCCGCGTCGGCGACCGCGACCAGCACCGGGTCCGAGCCGTGCCCGGCGTCGGCCAGGCTGGCGCGCAGCACGGCCAGGGCGGCCAGCTTCGCCGGTACGGGCAGGTCACCGTCGCCGATGTCGTCGATCCGGCGGGCCAGCGCGTACACCGCGCACAGCACCGCGCGCTTGCTGGTGGGCAGCAGGCGGATGCCGTAGTAGAAGTTGCGCGCCTGGTCGCGGGTGATGGACTCGCACTCGGCGTACGCCTCCTGCACGCTCGTCACCTGGCACCCCTTCCCCGCAACAGCAGTGCTGAGACGTGACGTACGACATCCCGCCGGCGCGCCGCGGGCGTCGCGGACAGCACGTCCCACCGGTGCCGCCGCAGCGCGTCGAGCGCGGCCCGGCCGCCCGCCACGTAGCCGGCCACGGCGA
>DATEJJ010000072.1:0-5576 GCA_035278125.1 Rugosimonospora sp. | reverse complement strand
GGCCACCCGCCGCGCGACCACGTCGGTGGCGGCCAGCGCCCGCTGCTGCGCCGGGTTGAGCTGCGCGGCGGCGACCGCGCGGGCCTTGGCGGTGGGCGGGATGCCACGGGTGATGCCCATGATCCTGATCGCCGCCTCGTCGTTGGCGAAGAAGTCGATGATGTCCACGCTGTCGCGGAGCACCGGGCTGCGGGCGAAGCCGCACAGCAGCACGCCACCGCTGAGGTACTGGCCCTCGACCGAGCCGGGCGGGCCCTGGGGTGCCGGGACGAAGTCCAGTTCGTGGCTCGTGAGCGTGGGCAGGGAGATCTCCAGGCCGCTACCGAACGTCATCGCGGTGGCGCCCACGATGAGCGGGTTCTTCGTCGCGTCGTTGTGCGCGGCCGAGGTCACCGCGCCCGGCGCGGCCGCCCGGTCCCGGCGCATCGCGTCCCAGAAGGTCAGCCACTCGGTGAGGTCGGCGGCGTCGTAGCCGAGCGTCCCGTCCCGGGTGAACAGGTCCTTGCGCCGCTGCCGCAGGAAGATCTGCAGCGCGCCCTCGTCGTCGCCGCCACCGTCGGAGCTGCCGTAGACGCGGCCACCCAGCGCCTTGGTCAGCTTGGCCGCGTACGGCCGCAGGTCCGCCCACGTCCACTCCGCCGGCGGCGGGTCGACCCTGGCCTGGCGTAGCACGGTGCGGTCGTACGTCACCAGGGTGCCGCCGGTGCCGGACGGTACCCCGTACAGCCGGCTGCCCACCCGACCGGTGCTCAGCAGCGCGTCCGGGAAGCCGCCGAGGTCCAGCCCCTTGCCCAGGTACTCGTCCAGCGGGTGCAGTTCGCCGCGGCCGACGTACTCCGCGACCAGCGCGGTGTCCATCTGCAGCAGGTCGGGCGCGCTGCCCGCGGCGACCTGCACGTCGAAGGCGTCGAAGTACCCGTCGTACCCGGAGTGCTGGGTGACCACCGTGACGGCGGGGTGCCGCCGCTGGTACTCGGCCACCGCCTGCTGGTACGCCGTGCTCCGGGCCTGGCCGCCCCACCAGCGCATGCGGACCTGCCGGTGGGCCGGTTGCCCGGTGGCCCGCTGCCGGGCGCAGCCCGCCGCGCCGGTGACCGCCAGGCCACCGGCGATCCGCAGCAGCGTGCGCCGCGAGAGCCTGCCGTCCACGAGGTCATTGTCGCGCGGGTACCCGGAGGTTTGGCGCGAACCGGATTATCCGCTCGGTTGCCTCAGGCACGCCACCGGGCGGTCGATGTGACCCGTGGCGGATCCCCCCGCCCGCACCTCGACGCTGCGGAGAAGAAGATGGTCGCGCGCTGGCTTTCCGGACGGGTCGTCGCCCGTGCGGCGGTCGGTGGGCTCGCACTGGGCCTCGCGGCGCTGGCCGTGCTGACCGTGGCCGGTACCGCCTCCACCCGCCAGGCCACCGCCCGGGTGCGCGCGTACAACCAGGTCAGCGACGCGTGGAGTACGGTCTTCGTGCAGGTGGCGCAGGAGGACGAGGCGCTGCACCGGTACCTGGACACGGGTACCGACACGGACCGGCGGGCGCTGCTGGCCATCACCGGGGCGGCCGAGCCGCCGCTGGTCTGGATCGCGGTCAACGGCGGCGCGGACGAGGCGTTCCAGGTACGGGTGCTGCGCCAGGACTACGCCGGGTACGAGAAGACCGTGCGGGGCGTGGTGCTCGCCGGTGCCCGGGGCGACGCGGCCGGCGTGGAGGCGTACGTGGCGCCCGCCGCGCTGGAGTTCGCCGAACTGCGCCGCCAGGTGGTCGCGAACGTGCAGCGCAAGCAGCGGGACCTGGCCGGGTACCTGGCCGTGGTGGACGCGCGCGACCGGGCGCTGGAGTCGGTGGCCGGCGGGGTGCTGGTGGTGGACATGGGGCTGCTGGTGCTCTGCACCGCCCTGCTGATCGGGTACCAGCGCCGGGTCGAGCGGCAGGCGGCGGCCAGCCGGCACCAGGCGCTGCACGACCCGCTCACCGGGCTGGCCAACCGGGTGCTGCTGGGCGACCGCACCGCGCAGGCGCTGCGCCTGGCCACCCGCTCCGGCGAGGCGGTCGGGCTGCTGGTGGTGGACCTGGACGGCTTCAAGCAGGTGAACGACTCGCTCGGGCACGCCGGCGGCGACGTGCTGCTGCGCGCGGTGGCGTGCCGGCTGACCGCGGCGGTACGGGACAGCGACACGGTGGCCCGGCTGGGCGGGGACGAGTTCGCGGTACTGCTGCCGAACGTGGGTAGCTCGGCCAGCGCGCACGAGGTGGCCGACCGGGTGCTGCGCGCGATCCGGCAGCCGGTCGAGCTGCCGGACGGTACCGCCACCGTGGACGCCAGCATCGGCCTGGCGCTGTACCCGGTGCAGGGCGCCGACGCCGACCAGCTGTTCCGGTACGCCGACGAGGCGATGTACGCGGCCAAGCGCCGCGGGCTGGGTGTGTGCGTGTACCCGCCGCCCGGCTACCGCGCGACCACCGGTGCCGAGCGCAGCACCTCGCCCATCTCGCTGGCGGGCAGCGCCTCGCCGTAGTGGTAGCCCTGCCCGTACTGGCAGCCGAGGGTGAGCAGCCGGGCCGCCTGCTCCGCCTCCTCGATGCCCTCCGCGACGGTACGCATGCCCAGCGCGTCGGCCAGCGCGATCACCGCCTGGGCCAGCGGGGGTGAGGCGCCCGCGCCGCGCAGCTCGTCGGTGAACGACTTGTCGATCTTGAGTACGTCCACCGGCAGGTGCCGCAGGTACGCCAGCGACGAGTACCCGGTGCCGAAGTCGTCGATGGCCAGGTGTACCCCGAGCGCGTTGAGCCGGCCCAGCTGCTCCACCGCCGCGTCCCGGTCGTCGCCCAGCCCGCTCTCGGTGATCTCCAGGGTCAGCTGGCCCGGGCGCAGACCGTGCTCGCGCAGCGCGCGGTCCACGTCGGCCACCAGCTCCGGGCGGTGCAGCTGCCGCGCGGACAGGTTCACGTGCAGGCCGAAGCCGTCCGCCACCGCCTGCCAGCGACCGGCCTGGGCGCACGCCTCGCGCAGCACCCACCGGTCGATCTCGGCGATCAGCCCGGTCTCTTCGGCCAGCGGGATGAACAGTCCGGGCGAGATCAGGTCACCGCCCGCGGTACGCCACCGGGCCAGCGCCTCGGCACCGCGTACCGTGCCGTCGGCCAGGTCCACGATCGGCTGGTAGTACACCAGCAGCTGGCCCTGCTCCACCGCGTCGGCCAGGGCGGCCCGCAGCCGGTGCCGGTACAGCAGGTCGGAGAGCAGGGCCGGGTCGAACGCCCGGTACCCGCCCCGGTCGGCGCGCTTCGCCGTGTACATCGCCACGTCGGCGTTGCGCAGCAGGTCGTCCGTGCCGGGCTCGCCGCGCCGGGCGGCCGCGATACCGACGCTCGCCCCGACCCGTACCGGCGTGTCGCCCAGCGGGAACGGCCGGCGCAGCGCGGCGATGAGGTCCTCGGCCACCCGGTGCGCCCGGTCCCCGCCGGCGTCCTCCAGCAGCACCGCGAACTCGTCGCCGCCGAGCCGGCCCAGCGTGTCCGGTGCCTCGACGTTCTCCGCGAGCCGGCGGGCCACCGCGGTGAGCAGTTCGTCGCCGCCCTGGTGGCCGAGGCTGTCGTTGATCACCTTGAAGTCGTCGAGGTCGATGAAGAGCACCGCGACGCTGCCCCCGTCCACCCGGCTGCGGGCCAGCGACCGGGTGACCCGCTCGGCGAACAGGGTGCGGTTGGCCAGCCCGGTGAGGTGGTCGTGGAACGCCTGGTGCCGCAGCTGCCCGGCGAGCACCTGGTTCGCGGCCAGCAGCCGCGAGTTCTCCCAGAGCGAGACCAGCTGCCGGATCATGACCACCGCGCACAGCGCGAACACGCACACCACCACGACCCAGCCGCGGTAGTCCAGGTGGCCGGCGACGACCAGGAACAGCAGGGCCAGGGTGGCCACCACCGCGCCGTACGGCAGCACGGTGAACGGCCGGCGCCGCCGGGTGTCCGCGGCCGAGGGCGGGCGCCACCCGTACCGTTGCAGCTGGATGCCGACCACGACGGCGGTCAGGCCGCAGGTCTGCAGCACGGAGCTGAACCTGCCGGCGGTGGAGACCGCCGGGGTGTCCAGCACGATCGTCCCCGTCTCCACCACGGCGGCGAGGGTGAAACAGCCGAGGGTGGCGCGGGTGATGACGCTGGTGTCCGCCGACGTGATGCGCAGCACCGCGAACCCGGCGACGAGCGTGAGCGCGGGCATCACCGTGCCGTGCGCGGCCGCGCCCCACCAGCCGTCCACCGGCCGCCACCGCTCGCTGACCAGGAAGTACCAGACGAACGTGCCGCCGCCGAACAGCACGATGGCCACGTCCAGGCCGATCTTCACCCGGTCCACCGCGGAGCGCGCCACGGTCGGGAACGCGACCAGGGCGACCAGCGAGAACAGCGCCGCGACCGGGTACACGGCGACCTCGCCGGCCTGCGCCGTGGACGTCCCGCCCGGCCAGAGCGCGAACGCCAGGTCGAGGAGCATGCCGGTGGTGAAGGTGGACAGGGCCAGCGCCAGGATCCGCCAGAACCGGGCGGTGGTCCGGGGCAGCCGCGGGTCCCGGCTGATCGCCCACTGCCCGGCCGCGGCCAGGCCGGCCAGTACCGGGGTCACCAGCCGGAGCGCGAGCACCTGCCCGCCGGTGGGGCCGAGCGCGAACCACGCGGTGGCCAGGGCGGTGAGGGCGAGCGCCGCCGCCATGACCCGGTCGGTGCGCAGCCGGCTCAGCAACCGGGCGCCGCCGTGGAGGCGGCCCTGCCCGGCCCGAACGGTGTCACCGGCCAATGGTCGCTCTCCGATGTTTCGGCTCCGTGTTGGTACCCGGCCACCCGGGGCGTCCGGCTTCCGGAGGATACCGAATCTCGGGCGGATACCGGAGAGTCGCTTCCCAACAGGGTGGTTACGGACAGCGCATGCGGCCGTCAGCGCAGGCGGAGCAGGAACTCGGCGTTGCTGGCGGTACGGCCGAGCTGGGCCAGCAGGTTCTCGATGGAGTGTTGCGCTTCGCCGGTGTGCAGCGCGCGACGCAGCTTGCGCACCAGGGGCAGTTCGTCCGGGGCGAGCAGCAGCTCCTCCTGGCGGGTGCCGGACTGGTCGATGTCCACGGCGGGGAAGACACGCCTCTCCGCGGTACGGCGGTCGAGCCTCAGCTCGGCGTTGCCGGTGCTCTTGAACTCTTCGAAGATGACCGTGTCACCGGTGGACCCGGTCTCCACCATGGCGCTGGCGATGATGGTCAGCGAGCCGCCGTCTTCGATGTTGCGGGCCGCGCCGAGGAAGCGCTTCGGCGGGTACAGCGCGCTGGCGTCGATACCGCCGGACAAGATGCGCCCGGACGCGGGTGCGGCGTTGTTGTACGCCCGCCCCAGCCGGGTGATCGAGTCCAGCAGTACCACCACGTCGTGCCCCAGCTCGACCAGGCGTTTCGCGCGTTCGATGGACAGCTCCGAGACCGTGGTGTGGTCCGACGGCGGCCGGTCGAAGGTGGAGGCGATCACCTCACCCTTGACCGAGCGCTGCATGTCGGTGACCTCTTCGGGCCGCTCGTCGACCAGCACCACCATCAGGTGGCAC
>DATEJJ010000071.1:0-8246 GCA_035278125.1 Rugosimonospora sp. | reverse complement strand
AGCAGCGACATCCGGTTCGGGTACGGGAACAGCGCGAACAGGGCGTCGCGCACGGCCTTGTCCCGGGCCGGCCGGGCCTGCTCGACCGCGACCCGCCCGTACTCGATGATCTCCTCGTAGCGCACCCCGGACGGGCACGCCGGCACGCACGCCAGGCAGCCCAGGCACTGGTCCACGTGCTCGGCCACGTCGGCGGGTGTGGCCGCACCGTCCAGCAGCTGGCGCAGCAGGTGGATCCGGCCCCGCGGCGAGTCCGCCTCGGCGCCCCACAGCTGATACGTCGGGCAGGACGGCAGGCAGAATCCACAGTGGACACACGTGTCGGTCAGCGCGCGGATGTCCATCAGATGCCGCCCACGAACCGGCCGGGCGACAGCAGCCGCAACGGGTCGAACTGCTCCTTGACCCGGCGCATCAGGCCCAGCCCCGGCGCCGGACCCCACAGGTCGAGCTGCCGGGACAGCGGTGCCGGCGCGCTGAGCACCACGCAGTTGCCGCTGCGCGCGATCAGGGTGGTGCGCACCGCGTCCAGGATCGAACCCAGCCGCTCGGCCGGCAGCGACGCGGGCAGGGCCGCGTACACCACGCCGACCCCGGCGCTGCCGCGTACCGGGAACGCGATGCCGGCCACGTCGCGCAGCGCGTACAGGGCCGCGTGCAGCCCGTCCACCGGTACCGCCAGGCGCAGCGCGACGTCGCCGGCACCGAACGGGTACCGGCCCCACCACGCGGGTGCTTCGTCCACTGTGGATACGTCACCGCCGAGCAGTGCACCGGCCGCCCGGCACCGTGCCGGTACGCCCGCCACCGAGCCCTCGAACAGCACCGCGAGCTGGCCGCCCGGTACCGGCCCGCCATCCCGCTGCCGCGGCAGTACCGGCAGCGACGGCAGGTCCACCTCCACCGCGGTCGGCGCCAGCGGCGAGGCGAGCAGCTCCGCGACCAGTCCGGCGACCTCGCTCGGGTTGTGCACGCCCCGCACCACCCAGCTGCGCCGCGCCGGCAGGGGGTGCAGCCGGAACGTCGCCGAGGCGAGTACGCCCAGCGTGCCGTACGAGCCGCAGAGCAGCTTGCCCAGGTCGTACCCGGCCACGTTCTTCACCACCTTGCCGCCGGCGTGCGCCACGACTCCGTCGGCACGCGCGAACTCCACGCCGAGCAGCAGGTCGCGGGGTGCACCGTAGGTGTGCCGCAGCGGGCCCGCCTCGCCGGTGGCCAGCATCCCGCCGATCGTGCCCTCCGTGGACGGCGGATCCAGCGCCAGCCGCTGTCCCGAGCGGGCCAGCACCGCCTGTACCGCGCGGACCGGGGTACCCGCGCCGATGGTCGCCACGAGATCGGCCGCGCTGTGCTCCCGTACCCCCGCCAATCTGCCGGTGTCCACCACGACGTCCACTGTGGACGGAGGGTGACCCCAGTCGAGCTTGGTGCCGTCGCCCCGGGGCACGGCCACCAGGCCGGCGCCGGCACAGCGCGCCAGCACCTCGCCCAGGGACGCGGCGTCGCGCGGCGCCGCCACGAACCGGGGCTGCACGCCGCCCACCGTGTCTGCCGGCCCGGCGTCGCGGGCCGGACCGCCCACGGCCAGGTCCACCGCGCTCACCACAGCTCCACTCCCGTGGGCACATCCGGCGCGCCGCTGCGCGGCCGGGGCGGTTCCCCGCACAGCCGGGGCGTGGGGAACACCTTGCCGGGATTGGCCAGCCCGGCCGGGTCGAACGCGCAGCGCACCAGCTGCATCGTGTCCAGGTCGGCGTCGTTGAACATGCGCGGGAGCTTGGCCGCCTTGTCCACGCCCACACCGTGCTCGCCGGTGATCGAGCCGCCCCGGTTCACGCACAGGTCGAGGATGGCGCCGGACACCTTCTCCGCCGCCTCCAGCGCGCCGGACCGCGTGCCGTCGTAGAGCACCAGCGGGTGCAGGTTGCCGTCGCCGGCGTGGAACACGTTGGCCACCCGCACGCCCGCGCCCGCCGCCAGGCCGTCGATCTCGCGCAGCACCTCGGCAAGTGCGGAGCGCGGAATCACGCCGTCCTGCACGATGTAGTCCGGGCTGATCCGGCCGACCGCGGCAAACGCCGACTTGCGGCCCTTCCAGATCGCCGCGCGCTGCTCGGCGTCCGCCGCCACCCTGATCTCGAACGCCGGCGCGGCCAACTCCCGCACCGCCGCCACTTCGGCCTCGACCTCCACCGCCGGGCCGTCCAGCTCGATGATCAGCACGGCGCCCGCGCCGGGCGGGTAGCCGCAGGCCACCGCCTGCTCCGCCGCGGCGATCGCCAGCGCATCCATGATTTCCACAGCCGCCGGGATCAGCCCGGCCGCGATGATGGCGCTGACCACGGCGCCCGCCTCGGCGACGGTACGGAACGCGGCGAGCAGCGTGACCACGGATTCGGGGGTACGCAGCAGCCGTACGACGATCTTGGTGGCGATGCCCAGCGTGCCCTCGGAGCCGATGAACACGCCGGTCAGGTCGTAGCCCGGCGCCTCGGCCGCCTTGCCCGGACCGATCCAGACCAGGTCGCCGTCGGGCGTGCAGACCTCCAGGCCGGTGACGTGGTGGACGGTGAAGCCGTACTTGACGCAGTGCGCGCCGCCCGAATTCTCCGCGACGTTGCCGCCGATCGAACAGATCTGCTGGCTGGACGGGTCCGGCGCGTAGTAGAAGCCGGAGCTGGCGACCGCCCGGCTGATCGCCAGGTTGATCACGCCCGGCTCCACCACCGCCCGCCGCGCGGGCAGGTCCAGGTCGAGGATGCGGGTCATCCGGGCGGTCACGATCAGCACCCCGTCGGCGACGGGCAGCGCACCGCCGGACAGACCGGTGCCCGAGCCGCGGGCCACGAACGGGACGTCCAGATCGCGGCACGCGCGGACCGCGGCCTGCACGTGCTCCGCCGTCTCCGGCAGCACGACCAGGCCGGGCACGCACCGGTAGGAGGTCAGGCCGTCGCATTCGTACGTGCGCCGGGTCGCCTCGTCCGTGATCACGGCAGCCTCGCCCATGGCGTGGCGCAGGCGCCGGGCGAGCGACGCGAGCAGTGGGGGCACTGGCTCCTCCGGCTGTTCGGCTCGGAGCGGTGGCGGCTTCGGTGTGCTTCGGTTCGGGCACCTCGACGGTACGCACATGGCAACGCAAACGACATCGTACAGCCGTTCGAGCTGACAACGGCGGTCAAGCAGAAGACTTTACTGATCCGTACCCGGACTGGCCAGGCCCGCCCGGCGACGGAGTGCCGCCACCAGACAGCTCACGGTTGGGTGAACGGGTAACCTGGGCGGTCGTGACGACCACACCGCCCACGGCCGAAGTGCGGCCCCCCACAGCCAAGCGGGTACCCACCGAGCGCGTTCACCACGGCGACCGGGTCGTCGACGAGTATGCCTGGCTGTCCGACAAGGACGACCCCGACACGGTCGCGTACCTGACCGCGGAGAACACCTACACCGAGGCGGCCACGGCGCACCTCGCCGGGCTGCGGGAGACCCTGTTCAACGAGGTCAAGTCGCGCACCCAGGAGACCGACCTGACCGTGCCCATGCGCAAGGGCGGGCACTGGTACTACACCCGCACCGTCGAGGGCCAGCAGTACGCGATCCACTGCCGGCGCCCGGTCCCCCCAGGCGAGGTGGACCCGCCGACCTCCGGTGCGGGTCTGGAGCCTGGCGAAGAGGTGCTGCTCGACGGCAACGCGCTGGCCGAGGGGCACGACTTCTTCTCGCTGGGTACCTTCGACGTCAGCCCGGACGGGCGGTGGCTGGCATACTCCACCGACTTCGCCGGGGACGAGCGGTACACCCTGCGCATCAAGGACCTGCACGCCGGCGAGGTGCTCGCCGACGAGATTCCGGACACCTTCTACGGCTCGGCCTGGTCCATCGACGCGTCCACCCTGTTCTACGTCACCGTGGACGACGCCTGGCGGCCGAACAAGGTGTGGCGGCACGTCATCGGCACCGACCGGGGTACCGATCAGGTGGTGCACGAGGAGACCGACGAGCGGTTCTGGGTGGGCGTCGAGCTGACCCGCTCCGAGCGGTACATCCTCATCGACGTGAGCAGCAAGCTCACCTCCGAGGCGCGGTTCATCCCGGCCGATGCCCCGCTGTCCGAGCCGCGCCTGGTGGCGCCGCGCCGGCAGGGCGTCGAGTACTCCGTCGAGCACCACGGCGACCGGTTCCTCATCATGCACAACTACGAGGCCGAGGACTTCGCGCTGGCGTACACGCCGGTCGACGCGCCCGGCGAGTGGCTGCCGCTGATCCCGCACACTCCGGGTACCCGGCTGCTGCAGGTGGACGCGTTCGACCGGTACCTGGTGCTGTCCCTGCGCCGGGACGGGCTCACCGGCCTGCGCGTACTGCCACTGGACGGCAAGGCGTACGACATCGCCTTCCCCGAACCGCTCTACACCGTCGCGCCCGGCGCCAACCCCGAATACGGCACCAGCGGGTACCGGCTGCACTACTCCTCGCTCGTGGTACCCGATTCCGTGTACGACTGCGACCTGCGTACCGGCGCGCTGACCCTGCGCAAGCGCAAGCCCGTGCTCGGCGGGTACGACCCCGACCGGTACGAGCAGCACCGCGAGTGGGCGGTGGCGGACGACGGCACCCGGGTACCCATCTCCCTGGTGTGCCGCAAGGGCACCCCGCGCGACGGCTCCGCCCCCTGCGTGCTGTACGGGTACGGCTCCTACGAGGCGTCCATGGACCCGTGGTTCTCCATCCCACGACTGTCCCTTGTGGACCGTGGCGTGCTGTTCGCCATCGCGCACATCCGCGGCGGCGGCGAGATGGGGCGCGCCTGGTACGACCACGGCAAGCTGCTCGCCAAGAAGAACACCTTCACCGACTTCGTGGCGTGCGGCCGGCACCTGGCCAAGGAGGGCTGGACCTCGCCCGGCCGGATGATCGCCCGGGGCGGCTCCGCCGGCGGCCTGCTCATGGGCGCCGTGGCCAACCTCGCGCCGGACGCGTTCGCCGGTATCGTCGCGCAGGTACCCTTCGTTGACGCGCTGACCACCATCCTCGACCCGTCGCTCCCGCTCACCGTCACCGAGTGGGAGGAGTGGGGCAACCCGCTGGCGGACCCCGAGGTATACGCGTACATGAAGTCGTACACGCCGTACGAGAACGTCTCCACTGTGGACTATCCGGCCATCCTCGCGGTCACCAGCCTCAACGACACCCGCGTGCTGTACCACGAGCCGGCCAAGTGGGTGGCCCGCCTGCGCGCCGTCGCACCCGCCGCCGACGTGCTGCTCAAGACCGAGATGGGCGCCGGTCACGCCGGGCCCTCGGGCCGGTACGACGCGTGGCGGGAAGAAGCCTTTGTAACCGCCTGGATACTCGACCGGCTCGGGCTCGCGGGCGGCTGACCACCCGTAATCCTTTCGTACGCGCCGGCCCGCGTGTTGTGCCATAGGGTCACGGTCGGCGCGAAGGAGGGACGCTCGTGCGAGTCAGGGGATATGCCGAGGCCACTCCGTGCTGGGCAGCGCTCGCGAGCGCGGACCCGGCCGGGGCGGTGGCCTTCTACAGCGCGCTGTTCGGCTGGCAGTACGCCGACGGAGTGTTCCGCCTCGGCGACAGTGCGTGCGCCGGACTGGTACTCGCCACCACCCCGGGGCCCGAGGCCGGCTGGCTCACCTACGTGTCCACAGAGGACATCGCCGGTACCACCGCCGCGGTCGCCACCGCTGGCGGTACCGTCGTCTGCCCGCCGGCCCCCGCACCGCCGGGCGGCCTCGCCGCGCTGTACGCCGACTCGTCGGGCGCGGTCTTCGCGGGCTGGCAGCGCCAGACGTTCGCCGGTGCCCAGGTCGTCAACGAACCGGGAACCATGCTCTGGAACGAGGTCGCGGTGCGCGACGCGTCGCTGGCGGAGGGCTTCTACGCCACGGTGTTCGGCTGGTCCACCCGACCCGCTGCGGCGGTACCGGGCCTGGCCCGGATGGAGTGGGAGGTGGCCGGCCGGGAGGTCGCCGGGCTGATCACCATGAACGGCGGGTACCCGCCGGACGTCCGGCCCCACTGGCGTACGGTCTTCGAGGTGGACAACGTGGCGGAGACGGTACGCCGCTGCGAGGCGTTAGGTGGCCTGGTGGTGTCGGGGCCACGGGACGCGGACATGGGCTCGTACGGGTACCTCCAGGACCCGCAGGGTACGACCTTCGGCGTCGTCGACCTGGTACCGGAACTCCGCGACCGGCTCTGACGACCGCGCCTCGTTTCCGGACGGAGGCTCGGGGTATTCGCGGGGCATGAGCCAGCCAGACGAGGCGCGCGAGAAGACCGCCAAGACCGACGACGTGCTGCGCCGCCGCCCGCCCGCACCACCCGTCGGTCCACCCCAGCCGGCCGAACCCGCCACCACACCACCCGACCCCGACACTCGGGCCGCCGAACTCGCCCACGCCGACGAGCAGGATCTCGCCGACGACCCGGAGAGCGCCGACCCGGAGAGCGCTCAGCCGCGGCGGCCGCGCCGGGCCCGCATGTAGTCCGAGACCACGTACTCGCCCAGATCCTCAGCCTCCGGCGTGAACACCCGGCCGCCGTTGCGCCGGGCCACCGCGTCCACGAACCGGCGCAGGCCCGGGTCCTCGCCCAGCATGAACACGTTCAGCGTGGCGCCGTACCGGGTGAGCTGGTCCACTTCGGACACTGTCGCGGCCACCGTCTCCCGAGTGGGTGGCCAGTGGAAGTACGGCTCCCCGTCCTCCAGCAGGTGCGCCGTAGGCTCCCCGTCCGTCACGATCAGTACCACCGGCTCCGACTCCGGGTGGCGGCGCAGGTGGCGGCCGGCGAGGCGGAGCGCGTGGTGCAGGTTCGTACCCTGGATCATGTCGGGCTCCACCGCCGCCAGTTCCGCCTGGCTGAGCGGCATCGCAATCTGACCGAAGCCGATGATCTGCAGAGCGTCCTGCGGGTACCGCGTGGCGACCAGGTGCGAGAGGGCGAGCGCGGTCTGCTTCATCGGGCCCCAGCGGCCCTCGGAGATCATCGAGAACGACAGGTCCACGCAGAGCGCTACCGCGGCGGATACCCGGCGCTCGGTCTCGGCCACCTCGAAGTCCTCGACCGCCAGCGCGACCGGTACCCGGGTCGCGGTACCCCCGGCCGACGCCCGCTGTACCGCGTTGCCGATGGTGCGTACCACGTCGATGGGCTGCTCGTCGCCGTACTCCCAGCGGCGGGACGCGCCGGTCAGCTCGCCCGCGGCGCCGGCGTCGCGCAGGTCGTGCTGGCCCTGGCGGCCCTGCTCCAGCGCGGCGAAGACGCGGCGCAGGGCGGTACCGCCGAGCCGGCGCAGCGCCTTGGGGCTGAGGGTGAGCCCGTCGGTGCCGCGCGCCACCCAGCCCTGGCGGCGCAGTTCGCGCTCCAGCTCCTGCAGCCGGCGCACGTCGTCGGCCGCCTGGCGGCCGAGCTGGCGGGAGACCGCCTCGACGTCGATGTCGTCCAGGGTGGCGCCGGGGTGCTCCTGGCCGAGCTGTTCCAGCAGGCCGTCCAGTTCGCCGATCTCCTCCAGCACCCCGGTCGCCTCGCCGTACCCGAGGCCCTGATCGCCGCGTACCTGCTCGCGCCGGTTCCAGGCCAGGTCGGGGCGCAGGGTACGCAGGTTGGCGTTGAGCGCGGCCATCTCGGCGGCCAGGTCGGCGTCGCCGAGCGCCTGTGCCATGAGCGCCGCCAGCTCCTGCTGTTGCTGCGGGGACAGCGAGCGCATCAGCCGCTCCGCGGCGGCGGCCCGGCGGGCCAGCGCGTCGACCAGCTCGTCCACGGTGTTCGGGTGCTCCGGGAAGAACTCGCCGTGCCGGTTCATGAAGTTGGCGAACGCGTCGGCCGTGTCCTCGCCGCGGGCGTGCCGGGAGAGCAGGTCGTTGAGGTCGCGGAGCAGCTCCTTGACGCGCTGGTTGGCCTGCGGGTCGGTGGCCGGGTCGGCGCCGCGCAGCGCGTCGCGCATGCCGGCGAAGCGCTGTTCGAGGACGTCCCGGCGCAGCCCGTCCAGGATCTGCTGGTAGATCTGGCGCGCCTGCGCACTGGTCCAGTCGTAGTCGGACAGCTCCTCGATGGCGCGGGCGGTGGAGCGGGGCAGGTTGTCGAGCATGGCCTCGGCGAAGCGGGCGCTGTCGTCCTCGCGCTGGGCCAGCTCCTCGCGCTCGGCGGCCAGGGCCTGGTCGAGCTGGGCCCGGGCCCGGGTCACCGCGCCGTCCAGGTCGCCCCGGCGCAGCGCCTCGCGG
>DATEJJ010000070.1:0-10491 GCA_035278125.1 Rugosimonospora sp. | reverse complement strand
GGCACCCGGTTCGCCCCGCTCCACCAGGGCCCGGCCCAGCTCCACCGCGAACAGCGGGTTGCCGCCGCTGGCCGCGTGCAGCCGGCTGACCATGCCGCGCTGGAACCGCGCGCCGAACCGGTCGGTGAGCACGTCGGTCAGCTCGTCCCGGGACAGCGGCGAGACCGGCAGCTCCACGCAGGGCGGCGGGCACAGGTCGGCGCGCAGCGGCAGCCGGCCGGGCGCGGACACCCGCTCCGCCGCCAGTACCGACACCGCCAGGTCCGGTACCCGCCGGGCGACGAACCGCAGCACCCCGGCGCTCGGCTCGTCCACCCACTGCAGGTCATCGATGACCAGCAGGATCGGCGCCTGCACCGCGAGCACCCGGAGCAGTTCCAGCACGGCCAGGCGTACCGCCAGCTCGTCCTGGGGCGTGGTCGGCGTCGCCGTGCGCAGCAGCGCGGCGTCGAGCGCGGCGCGCAGGTGGCCGGGCAGCAGCGAACCGTGCTCGGCCAGCGCGGGCCCGAACAGGTCCACCAGGGTCAGGTACGGCAGGCCCGACTCCACCTCGGCGGCGGACGCGCGCAGCACGCGCCGCTGCGCGGGTTCGCCAGCGAGTGCCGTGAGTACCGTGGACTTGCCGATCCCGGCCGGGCCCACGATGAGGACGCTCTCGCCTGCGGCGAGGCTGGAACGCGCGGCGTCCAGCAGGTCAGCGCGGCCAACGGGTGAGATCGGGCGCCGTTGTCCCACGACGGCGAGTCTGCCTGACGTACCCGTAAAGGGCGACGCCTCGCCGTCGGGCTGCCTCGGTTGTAGCGAAAGAGCAACCATTCAGTCTCGCTCCGCGATGGGGCCTCGACCAGGCGGCCGACAGTACCCGAGCCGGGGCGCTCGTACTGTCGGATTCACGCCACCCGGACGCGCGAGGTTCACCGGCCTGGCCGGGGCAGGGCAGCATGTCCCCGCAGCCGTGCGGCCGTCAGCCGGGTAGGCGGATGAATCCATCGACGACGTGGGCATTTGACGATGATGGTACGGCGTCCAGGGCCGGCATGGTGTTACGACGGGGCCGTCATGCTGGGCGGATGGTGACACATCCAGCCTCGCGGCCGGGCGGTGCCGGGCGTGTCAGGTCGAACCGGACCACCCGGGCACCCTGGAACTCGCCGATCACGGGAGTTCCGTAGTGCGACAGGATCCGGATCAGCGTCGCGTTGCCGCCCTCGTTCCACGCTGTCATCTCGAAGATCCACACAACAGTGTGCCCGCGTACCAGGTCGGCGAGTGCGGTCGGCGCGCACGCGACTCCGGCCGGCGCCACCTCGACGTACCGCGCCGGCGCGGCGCCCAGCATCGGCCCGTACCAGGACATCGGGTACCAGGTGAGCGCGTCGGTACCCAGCACCAGGTCACTCGCTGACCGGTGTGCCCCGATGTACCCGATCGCCTGCCGGTACGCGACGAGGTTGCCGCCTCCGCCGAGCGGGAACGCCGCGGCCGGTCGGATGGTGGCCGTGGCGACCGTACCCAACTGGGGCACGAGCAGCGAGCCGAGCAGCGCCACGCCCGCGGCGAACCTGCCCCAGGCGAGCCGGGTGGGGCGGGCAGGCGGGCTCGCGGCCCAGCCGAGCACGAGCAGGCAGGTGGGTACGGCGTACAGGGCGAGCCGGTCGGACAGCGGGTAGATGGACAGCGCCGCGGCCGCCAGGCCGAGCGCGACGGGTACGAGCAGCATAGCCAGCACGCTCGCACCCAGCCGGCGCAGGCAGACCACCGCGGCGAACAGCGCCAGCAGTGCGAACAGCCAGTGCCACCGGGCCGAAAACGGCACCACCATGAGCCCCCGGTAGGTGCGTGCCAGCCAGTGTGCCGTCGCCCCGAGGTCGGACAGGGGGTGGTCGGGGTACGCGTGCACCCAGTACGCCTTCAGCTCCGGGTTGGCCTGCTCCGGTCGCAGCACCCGCACGTAGACACCGACCGCCACCGCCAGTACGAACGGCGCGGGTGCGGCGAAACGGAGCAGCGAGCCCCGGCGCCGTATCAGCGTCGCAGCGACGAGCGTGGCGGTGAGGAACGTGACCGGGATCGCCATGATGCTGAACACCGCCCCGCCCAGCGCCGAACACCAGAACGCGAGGTACCGCCGCCAGCCAGCCTCCCGTGCGCACAGGATGCCCACCCCCACCACCAGAGTCACCCAGAACGCCTCCGAGCTGTACTGCTTGACCTGGTTCGAGTAGCTGATCAGCCACGGGTTGAACGCGGCCAGGGCGAGTACCGCGCAGCGCGCCGGTACCGGCATCAGCGGGGTGGTGAGCAGCGCGAGCAGCACCAGCAGGCCGACCCCGAACAGCAGCGGCACCATCCGTAGCGCCCGGTCCCCGGCGCCGAGCAGGTCGTACGCCAGGCGCTCCAGCCACAGCCAGGCCGGCGGCGCGGACTGGTTGAGGGACAGCGGCCGCAGCAGCCCGCCGTACCCGCTGTCCCGGATGTTGTGCGCCACGGCCAGTTCGTCCAGCCACATGCTGCGCCCGTACCACCACTGGCGCAATCGCAGCAGCGTGCCGCAGAGTACGAGCACGGCGACGAACGCGTGGCCGATCCGGTCATGGGTCGGCTGGCGCGGCACGGCGACCGGCGCGGTGCCGGCCGGATCCGCGGTCAGCGTGCCCGCCGCACCCGCTCCCGGAACAGGATCCACAGTGCCTCCACCCCGTCCCACCAGGTGATCTTCTTGCCCTCCTCGCGGGAGCGGGCGGTGTAGCTGATCGGCACTTCGAAGGGCCGGTACCGCCGCCGCAGCAGCTTCCCGGTCACCTCCGCCTCCATGCCGAAGCCCCGCGACCGTACGTCCAGCGAGCGGTACAGCTCGACCGGCATCAGCTTGAAGCACGTCTCCAGATCACCCAGATAGCAGTTGAACAGCATGTTCGCCGCGGTGGTGACGGCCTTGTTGCCCATCACGTACCAGAACGAGAACGAGCTGTGGCTGCCGAACGTCCGGTTCCCGTAGACCACCGTGGCCCGCCCGTCGAGCGCGGGCGTGACCAGCTTGGGAATGTCCTTCGGGTCGTACTCCAGGTCGGCGTCCAGGATGACCATGTGTGACCCGCCGGCGCTGGCCACAGCCGTCTTGATCGCGGCGCCCTTGCCCTGGTTGCGCTCGTGCAGGATCACCTGTACCCGCGGATCGTCCACCCGGTCCAGGATGTCCCGGGTACCGTCACTACTCCCGTCGTCTACGACGACCAACTCGACCTCGCACGGGTAGTCGACCGCCAGTGCCTGCTTGAGCGCCTCGGCGAGCCGCGCCTCCTCGTTGTAGACGGGCATCAGGATGGACAGCTTCACAGCGACCTCCGAGTCGCTTCAAGACGACGAGTCGGCCTAGGTTACACGCCGGGATGACGGCTCATGGGGACGGCGTATCTATCAGTTCGAGCTGATCGATGCCGATGCGGGCGGCCCGCACGTGGAGCGCGGCGACCGCGCTCGCCCACGCCTGGATGTCCGAGGGCGCGACGTGGCTGCGGACCAGCCAGACCTGCCCTCCGGATCCGGTCAGCGCGAGGGCCCGGGTCAGCGCGGCACGGGTCGCGGCCGGATCCCGCTCGCCGGCGATCACGATCCGGTCGGCCGCGGGGTAGGTCACGGACCAGCCGATGGCGCCGGATCCGCCGCGGACGAACGTGGGCCGGTCGACCGACCAGTAGTAGGCGAAGGCGTACTCATCGGGGCCGTGTATCAGGATCACGTCGCCCGGCCGCCGATGGCTGGCGATGTACCGGACCTGTGCGGGTACGTCACCGGTGAGTCCGGGCGGTGGTGTGGGTCCCACCTCATTCACCCAGTCGTAGTTCACCACCGGATAACGCAGCCACGCCGCGTTCGCGGCCGCGTACCCGCCGATCGCCACGAGGCTGAGCGCGGCACCCACCCAGATGCGCGCGTGCGGCCGAGTCAGTCGGCCGGCGAGCCGGGCGAGATCGGTGACGCCCACCGCACCGACCACGGCGAGCGTGACGTAGCAGAAGTGCGATGTACGCAGGTCCAGCAGCGGGTAGAGGCGCGCGACCCCGGCCACGACCAGACCGGGCGGCAGCAGGGCCACCGCCACCGCCGTGGCCGGCCGCCCCGTCCGCGCCACGACCACGAGTCCGACCGCCGCAAGGGCCAGGAACAGCGGCCACGGCATCCCGAGCACCGGTTGCAGGCGGCCCAGGCGCAGCGCCAGGTAGCCGGGCAGGGCATGGATGCCGGGGAAGAACCCGGCCCAGAACTGGTACAGGTCGCCGGTGCGCCCGGCCTTGTCGACGGCCTGGTACACCACGGCCAGTACGGCGCCGGTCAACGCGCCGAGCACCGCGATGTCCAGCACCTGACGCCAGGCACGGCGGAGCAGTGCGACCGATGCGAGACCGCCGATCGCGGCGGCGCCGGTGAGGATGGCCGTATGGCTGACCAGCGACCCGGCACTGATCGCGAGCAGCAGAACGACCCCGCGCCGCCGTGACCACCGCGTCTCGGCCCACGCGACCAGCGCGAACAAGGCCACCGCGATCGCCGCGTCGGCGGTGTACTGCTTCAGGTCGTGGCGCAGTTGCTGTGCGGGCAGCAGCACCGCGGCGGCGGCAGCGGTCAACCCGGCGAGTACCGCCTGGCCGCGGCCGGACCAGCCGAGCAGCCGGCCGAATGCGTACGCCGCCGCTACGCTGCCGGCCAGGAACACCAACGGCAGCAGCCGCTGTGCCTCGCCGCCCACCGGGAACAGCCGCAGCAGCAGGGTCCAGCCGAGGGGGGTCGAGGCGGTCAGCCAGGTCAGCTGCGACAGCGGCGCCTTGGCCGACAGGCCGGTCCACGCCTCGTCGAGCACGTACGGTTCGCGCAGGACGGGTCCGATCGCGTGCACCACCGGGACCGCGGCCAGGCAGGCCAGGATCGCCGCGGCATCGACCGGTACCGGCAGGCGGCGACGGGTAGTGACGGGTGACGGGGCAGGTGTGGCCGACTCGGCGGTCACGGTAGGACTCCGGGAAGCGGCGCTCAACTGGCCGGGGCGCCGCTGGCGGGACTCGGCTCGCTCGCGCTGCCGGGCGCGGCGGGCTGCTGGGACATCTGGACCGGTCGGTGCCGGCGGACCTTGCCCGCGAGCTGTTCCAGGGTGAGCTGCCGGCCATAGGCAAACCGGTACCAGCGCAGATACGCGGGCAGCCACCGGGCCAGGTTGAAATGCGAATCACCCAACGTACGGTCCAACCAGATCGTCGGGATCTCCGCCACCGGCCGCCGCAACCGCGTCGCCTTCGCCGTCAACTCCAGCCCGATCTCGAACCCCGCCCGGCTCTCGATCCCCACCTCCCGCACGAACGCGGTCGAGTACGCCTTGAAACTGTTGGTCGCGTCCCGGGTACCCACCCGGGCCAGGGTGTACAGCGACCGCCCCGCCAACCGCGACATCATCCCCTTCATGCGGGGACCACCCACCTGCTGCCCACCCGGCATGTACCGCGACGCCGCGGCCACCACCACCCCGCGCTCCACCAGGCGGGCCAGATCGTCGATCTGCCGCGGATCATCCGACCCGTCCGCCATCGTCACCACCGTCACCGGCGCCCGGGCATGGTCGATCCCGAACCGGATCGCGTTGGCCGGACCCCGCCCGTACGTGTTGAGCACCGGGCGGACCCGCTCATCCTCCCCCGCGATCTTCCGCGCGTACGGCACCGTGGTGTCCTCCGCGAAGTCGAAGACCACCAGCACCTCGGTCGGCAGCGTCACCGCGCGCAGCAATCGCTGCAACGGCGCGACCACCGCCTCCCCCTCGTTGTAGACGGGGATCACCACCGACACCTCCGGCGCCGGGGAACTCATATCCGCACACCTCGCCCGGTAACCCCCCACAGGTCCGCCACCGGCTTGTCCGTGGCCAGGTCCCGGTACTCCGGGTGGGGTACCCCGATGATCAGCAGATCCGCGCGCTCCATGACCTGATCGTGCGGCACCAGCCGGGCATCCGCCACGTACGGGTCGGCGCACAGCGTCTCCCGCGCCCGCATCAACAGGATCTTCCGCAGCTTGTACGACAGGCTCTCCCGCGGATCGTCACTGCCCGCCTTGAAGCCCATCCCCAGCACCCCCACCACCATCTCCGACACGGGGTACCGCTCCTCCAACTTCGACACCAGGTACAGCGGCAACCCCTCATTGATCAGCATCGCCGAATGCCCGAGCACGAAATTGTTGTTGTTGAACGCCGCCAGCTGCATCGTGTCCTTGAGCAGGCACGGCCCCGCCGCGAACCCCGCCCCCGGCATGTCCGCCGCCCGCGGATACTCGTACCGGATCGCGTGGCGCACCGTCTCGAAATCCAGCCCAAAGTCATTGCACATCATCCAGAACTGGTTCGCCGCCGCGAACTTGATATACCGCCACGTATTCGTGAACAGCTTCGCCAGCTCCGCCTCCTCCGGCGCCAACCGCACAATCCGGTCGGTCAACACCCGGAACAGTTTCTCCGCCCGATCCCCCGCCGACTCCGTCCGCGCCGCCACCAACTGCGGCAGGTCAAACAACTCCGTCATCGCCTTACCCTCAGCGATACGCTCCGGGCAGAACGCCACGTCCACCTGCCGACCCAACCGCTCCAACATCCGCTCGGTCAACGCCGTCACACCCGGATGCACCGTGCTCCGCAACACGATCAACTGACCGTCCCGCAAATGATCGGCACACCGCTCGATCGCCGCCGGCACCGCACCCAGATCCGGGTTCAAATGCCCATCCACCGGCGTACCCACAATCACGATCACGTTCTCCGCCGAACTCACACTCGACGGCTCCGTGGTCGCCCGCAACCGATCCTCAGCCACCGCACGCGAAAGCGGCTCGGCCGCACCCTCCTCCGCAAACGGCATCCGACCCGTATTCACCACATCCACAGCACGCGAATTGATGTCATACAGCGTCACCGACAGACCACGACTCGCCAGCGCCACCCCCAGCGGCAGGCCGACACGTCCACATCCCCCGATGATCACCACGTCGACGGCTGTCGTCATTGAGGCGTCCTCCCATATCTCGCGGCAAGTTACGGTAGCCGGCCGGCCACCACGGCACAGCCCCGGGTCTGACACCCGAGACCTGATGGTTACGCACCCCGCAGCGCGGCTCCGACCCGGTCGGCGGCCACCGCGACGGCGGCGTCACGCGCGGCCACCGCCTCTTCGACGGTGAGCGTGCGGTCGGGCGCGCGGAAGGTCAGCTTGTACGCCAGCGACTTGCGCCCGGCCCCCAGCGCCTCCGACGCGTACACGTCGAAGAGCCGGACGGCCTCCAGCAGCGGACCCGCGCCGTCCGCCAGCGCCCGGCGCACCTCGGCGGCCGGGGTCGCGGCGTCCACCACGAGCGCCACGTCTATCAGCGCCGGCGGGTAGGTGGAGAAGGCGGGCGCCGGCACGACCCCGGGCAGCGGCAGCGCGTCCAGGTTCAGTTCCATGGCGGCGGTACGCCGGGGCAGCTCCAGCGCGGCGCACACGGACGGGTGCAGCTCGCCCGCGTGCCCGGCGACCCGGCCGTCCACCACGATCTCCGCGCACCGGCCCGGGTGCCAGGGCGCCACCGATGCCGCGCGTACCGTCGCGGTCACGCCGGCCGCGTCCGCCACCACCCGGGCCGCCTCGACCGCGTCCGCCCAGGACGCCTCGCGGCCCGCTCCCCACCAGCCGGCGCGCTCGGTGTCGCCGGCGAGCACCACGGCCACGTGCCAGGGCTGCTCCGGTACCACCGCCTCGCTCGCGGCCAGCTCCTCGTCGGACGGGCGGTGGGCCACCCCCATCACCGGCGGCGCGGTGCGCACCGGCGAGGGGTGGAAGACCAGGCCCATCTCGTACAGGGCGAGGTCGCGCAGGCCCCGGCCCAGGTTGCGGCGCAGCGTCGCGAGCAGCGGCGGCAGCAGGGTGGTACGCAGCAGCGGCTCCTCGTCCGACATCGGGTTGGCCAGCCGCAGCGTCTCCCGCCGGGGATCGCCGTCGGGCAGTCCGAGCGCGTCCAGCGCGGCCTGGCTGATGAAGGGGTACGAGAGCACCTCCACGTACCCCGCCTCGGCCAGGGTCCGGGCCACGGTACGCCGACGGCGCTGGGTCGCGGTGAGCCCGTTGCCGGGCGGCGCGACCGGCAGCACGCTGGGCACCGTCTCGTACCCGTCCAGCCGTACCACCTCCTCGACCAGGTCGGCAGGCTGCAGCAGGTCCGGCCGCCAGCTCGGCGGGGTGGCGCGTACCAACTCCCCGTCCCGCTCGACGATGGCGCCGATCTCTTCGAGCAGCGCCACCACCCGCTCCGCCGGGTACGCCACGCCGGCCACCCGGGACGGCAGGTCCACCGGCATCGCGACCGGCTGCGGCGGTACCACCGCGTCCAGGTCCAGTACCCGCGGATCCAGCTCGCCACCCGCGTACTCGACCAGGAGCCGCACCGCCCGCTCCAGCGCGACCAGCGGCAGTCGCGGGTCCACCCCGCGCTCCCAGCGCTTGGCCGCCTCCGACCAGAGCCGGTGCCGCCGCGCGGTACGCGAGATCATCCCGGCGTCCCAGTGCGCCGCCTCGAACAGCACGTCCACCGAGTCCGGCAGCATCTCGCTGTTCTCGCCGCCCATCACCGCGGCCAGCGAGACCGGTACCCCGTCCGCGCCCGCGCCGCCCTGCCCGGTGTCGCAGATGACCATGTCCTCCGGGTCCAGCGCGCGGTCCACCCCGTCCAGCGTGGTCAACCGCTCCCCGGCCCGCGCCCGGCGTACCACCAGCGGACCGGCCAGCCGGTTCGGGTCGAACGCGTGCATCGGCTGGCCCAGCTCCACCATCAGGTAGTTGGTGATGTCCACGGCCAGGCTGATGCTGCGGATACCGGCGACCGTCAGCCGGCGGCGCATCCAGTCCGGTGCCGGCGCGTGCGGGTCGATGCCGGTCACCAGCCGGGCCGCGAACCGGTCGCAGCCGACCGTGTCGCGCACGCTCACCGGGTACGGCGGCGCCGGAGTGGCGCCGCTGGCGGGCCGGTCCGCCGGATCACGGAAGGACAGCCCGAGCGCGTGCGACAGCTCCCGGGCGATCCCCCGCACCGACAGGCAGTACCCGCGGTCCGGGGTGATCTCCAGGTCCAGCACGATGTCGTCGAGACCGACCAGCGGCCTGGCGTCGTCGCCGGGTGCGCCGGCACCCTGCGGGAGCACCAGGATGCCGGCGTGGTCGTCGCTGACCCCCAGCTCGCGCCCGGAGCAGATCATCCCGTCCGAGACGTGGTCGTACGTGCGCCGCGCGGCGATGGTGAACCCGCCCGGCAGTACCGTCCCGGGCAGCGCGACCGCCACCAGGTCGCCCTCGGCGAAGTTGCTGGCGCCGCAGATGATCCCGCGCGGCGCGTCCTCGCCGACGTCCACCTGGCAGTACCGGATCGGCTTCTTGAACTGGCGCAGTTCCTCGACGGCCACGACCCGCCCGACCAGCAGCGGTCCGTCCACATTGGACCTCAGGTCGGTGACGCTCTCGACCTCCACGCCCAGCCGGGTGAGGGTCTCGTCGAGCAGCGCGGCATCGGCCGGCACGTCGGCGTACTCCCGCACCCAGGAGACCGGAATCCGCACGTCAGAGCTCCATTCCGAAGGCCCGGCTGAACCGGACGTCGCCTTCGACGATGTCGTGAAAATCGCTGACCCCGTGCCGGAACATCAGGGTGCGGTCGATGCCCATACCGAACGCGAAGCCCGAATACACGTCGGGATCGATACCGCAGGCGCGCAGCACGCGCGGGTTCACCATGCCGCAGCCGCCCCACTCGACCCACTGCGGCCCGTTGCGGTGCTGCTCGAACCACACGTCGAACTCGGCCGACGGCTCGGTGAACGGGAAGTAGTGCGGGCGCCATCGGGTGCGCGCCGCCGGCCCGAACATCGCCCGCGCGAAGTGGTCCAGGGTGCCCCGCAGGTGCGCCATGGTGATCCCCTTGTCCACCACGAGGCCCTCGACCTGATGGAAGACCGGCGAGTGGGTCGCGTCCAGCTCATCGGTGCGGTACGTGCGGCCGGGTACCACGAGGTAGATCGGCAGCGGCCGGGTGAGCATGGACCGCGCCTGTACCGGGCTGGTGTGGGTACGCAGCACGAGCCCGGGTACGTCCACGAAGAAGGTGTCCATCAGGCCGCGTACCGGGTTGTCCGGCGGGATGTTGAGCGCGTCGAAGTTGTACCACTCCAGCTCGACCTCGGGGCCCTCGGCGATCTCGTACCCCATGCCGACGAACAGGTCCCCGATCCGCTCCATCAGCGTGCTCAGCGGGTGCCGCGCGCCGCGCGGGCGCCGGTCCCAGGGCAGCGTGACGTCGACCGCCTCCTGCGCCAGTACCCGCTGCTCCAGCTGCGCCGCAAGCTGCTCGGTGCGCGCGTCGAACGCGGCCTGGACCGCGGCGCGCGCCTGGTTGACCCGCTTGCCGGCGTCGGCCTTGGCGGCCGGCGGC
>DATEJJ010000069.1:0-5024 GCA_035278125.1 Rugosimonospora sp. | reverse complement strand
CGCCGCCGCGACCGATCGGGCCACCATGCAGACTCACCACGAGCGCGCGACGGCATGGCACCGCGGCGTCGAGGTCGAGCGGGCCCGCGATCCGGGTACCGCCGCCGCGCCGCGCTTCCCCGGCGAGTTCCGCCCCGAGGCGCTGCGCCCCGATCTGCGTACCCGGTACGACGCGCTCACCGATCCGCGCGCCCGCGACGCGTACGCCGACCTGTACCGCC
Source organism: Rugosimonospora sp. (assembly GCA_035278125.1). Lineage (GTDB taxonomy): Bacteria > Actinomycetota > Actinomycetes > Mycobacteriales > Micromonosporaceae > DATEJJ01. Next base: position 4,803 of record DATEJJ010000069.1, on the reverse strand, counting down.
GCCTCGGTGGCGACGAGCACCGGCTCACCGATGCCCTCGACCGCCTGGAGCACGAGGCGTACGCCCGCCGTACCACCCTGGAGCACCTCCTGGCCGAGCACGCCTCACCGATCCGGGACCTGGCCGCCCGCGTCGAGCCCATCGATCGATCCACAGTGGACTCATTCGCGCGCCGGCACCCCGAGGTACGCGGCGTCGACCGTTGGCAGCGAGCGCTCGACCGCGGTGACGCGCGCCCGGTCGAGGATGCGCTGGCTCTCGCGGAGCGTTCCGACGGAGTGGTGGAGGTAGACCGGAGCGTCAGCGCGAAGACGCCGGACGGCGCGATCGTCAAGGGTGACGTGGATGTGGTCGCGGCCGGTGGGCGGATCTGGCGCGAGTCGAAGACGTATGACGGTTGGGGTATCGCGGGTCGCGAGTTCGCGGAGGCGCGCGCCCAGGCGGAGCGGCAACTGAAGATACTCGCCTTCGGCGCTGAGTACCATGTGGACGGTCAGGTACCCCGGCTGGAGTGGCACTTCCCGCGCGGTATCGACGGCGGGGTGGCCCGAGCGCTGGAGGACGTCCGCATCACGGACCCGCGTACCGGCCGGGAACTGCCGTACCGCGTCGCGGTGACCGGCGACCGCCTGGACAGCGCCGGCGGCCGGCACAGTGCGGCTGTTGACGTGTCGCACAGCGCCCCAGGTGGAGGAGAGGCGCCGGAGCCGGTGCACCGTGACGCGGTTTCGCCCGCGGAGTACATCGACCCCAGGCCCCCGAAGAACCTGCCGCACCCGTGGCCGGTCGACCCGGTCAACGAGTACGTGATCCAGCAGCGGGACCTGGAATTCATCGGCGTGACCCGGGAACAGGTCGAGCTGTGGATGGCGCGCGAGGCGCCGCTCGGCATGACCCCGGAGCTGTACCGCGAGTGGCGTATCTCGCTGCTGGAGGCGCTGCGGCGGGACGGGGTTCCACTGGACACTGTGGACATCCGGCTGCGCGGCTCCACGGCTGACTTCTTCTCCGGAGTACACAAGAAGCTGCCGACGGAGACCGAGCTGGCGGACAACCCGGAGTCCGCTGCGGGGTTGCGCAGATGGCTCGGCGATGATCCGAACCGCCCCACGAGCCGGCCGTTCGACTCGATGCATCTGTTGGGCCTGGACGAGCCAAGCGACTACGACATCAACATCTCGTCGGGAGCGATGTTCGAGCGGGCGAAGGCCCACTGGGACCCGGCCGAGTTCAAAGGCCCTCTCAGCAAGGATCACGGATATCTGAACAAGGAGCTTGTCAAGCAGGAGTTCCCGCACCTCCTCTCCTGGAGTGAGGAGTGGTTCGCGCGTACAGGGCGGGACATGTCCTATGCGATCTTCGGTGGTGATGGCCCCACGGACATGTCGCATCTTGGTTTTTATGTGCATTTCCGCGAGTCCGATTGGATCGTCCATCGTCCGGGTACGGAGCACGCCGCAGATCTCCCGGAGCCGGGCGCCGGCTCGGGGCCACCCAAGCCTGCTGGTGCGGTGGGTCGGGAATCGACCGCTGAGCGAACCTGGTCTGCCGACTTCAGCAGCGGGATCGTCTCCGCGGATGGGACCGTGACACAGTCCGAGACCGCGAAGACGGCCTCCATCCAGGCGGTCACCGACCATATGACTGCACCGCTTGGTCGCTTGATTGCGGCGGGAGCCGCGGAGCATGTCGACCCGGCCCTCGCGGAGCGGCTCGGCGACGGCAACTTCGTGATTGTGCTGCGCGATCCCAGGTATCCGTCCATGGGCGGATCTCTGCTCCACCGCGCCGATGTGGACCCGGCGCAGTTGGCGCGTACGACCGATCGCACCGTTCCCCTCGACTCGCCCGGCGCGGAGCGCCTTGTACGGGAGATGGCGGTCAGCGAGCTGATCATGGCTTGGGCACACGACGCCAACGGCCTGAGCGTGCGGTCACTTGCGATCCAGGAGGCCGCCACCGTCGAGTTTGGACTTCGTGACGTCCTCGGATGGCGGATGACTGACGAAACACGTGCCCAGGTAGCGACCGAGTACGCGGCGCACGGCGCGGTACATCGGGAGATCCTCCGGGTCCAGTACGACCTGACTCAACGAGAACTGGCTCGGCGTGGCGTCAATAACCTCATCCTCTACCGTGCGTACTCGTGGCCCGCGGGAGAGCATCCGGACTGGGCGGCACATCCCGAAGGCGCCATCATCGAGATGCCACCTCAGCGCCCGATCTCTTCGTGGACCGGGGTCCGGCAGATCGCTGCGGACTGGCTGGCCACACGGCCGCACTCCGGGGTGATCCTCGCGGCTCGGTTCCCTCGGGAGGCGCTCCTGGCATTTCCACGCACCGGGATAGGCTGCCTCTGGCAGGTCGAATTCGTTGCGTTGGCTAGACAGGGGTGGGCGACCGTGGACGTCGTCCACGAGGCGACTGCTCAGTGACCGAGCAGGGTAGGTATCTGACATGAGATTTACACGTCGGTTGATGGTGGTACTGGCCGGCCGGTTGGATCAGTCAAGCTTGGAGGAGTTGCGTCGGCTCCTTGGCCTGAAGAGGGTGGGTCGTCTCACTGACCTTGAGGACGCGCAATTCGGCCATCGCGATGTCGGTCCGAACGGGGACGCGACCGCGAGGCTGGATCTGTGGCGCGACGCGGTTGATCAATGGCACGTCAGCCTCAGCGCAAGGCAGGACACCGCGGTCGCCGACGACGAGATCGAACGGTGGGCGACCGAGGCCGAGGCGGCGGCTACGGCGGTGGGACTGCAGGTTGTGGAGCGGCGTCTGTTCCCCGGTAGGAACCCACCGGACTATCGCACCACCTGGCGGAACGAGAGCTGGTTGAGAACCATGCACTGGGACCTGCCGGCGCAGTCGCTGCACGAGTTGTGGACGATCATCGGCGTGTCGCCTTCGGGATCTGCCGCGGACAAGCGCGCCGCACTCATCCGCTTCATGGACAGCCCGACCTGGGAGCCGGCACCGGACCGTATCCGTCAAGAAGCAGATGCGTTCCTCCGCGCGACAGAGGGAGTGTGACACCCGAGACGCGGGCCAGTAGTAGCGGTCGACGGAGGCTACGCTCACCGGGGTACCACTGGATCCAAGCCGTCTGACGAGGAGGACACGTGGCAGCGACCGATGGCGTTCGTGTGGCGGCGATCGCGGATACGCACCTGCGCAAGCCCGTTGCCGGCACCTTCCGGACCGCGTTCAAGGAGTTGGGCGGCCAGGCCGACCTGTTGCTTCTGGCCGGCGACCTCACCAACGGCGGGACCCTTGAGGAGATCGACATCCTCGGCCGCGAAGTGCAGGACATTCCCGTGCCCGCGATCGCCGTACTCGGCAACCACGACCACGACGAGGGGCACGGCGACCTGATGCGGTCGACCCTGGAGGGGGCGGGCGTACGGGTCCTGGAGGGCGACGCGATGGCCCTCGACGTGGCGGGCGTACGCGTCGGCATCGCCGGCGTGATGGGCGGCTCCGGCGGGTTCCCGGGGGCCGGTACCTACCCGGCGGTAGACGACGGCAATCCCGAGCACCAGGCCCGTATCCGGCGCGGTCCGGAAGACGCGCGCAAGCTGCGGGCGGCACTGGACGCGCTGGACTGCGACGTGCCGATCGCGCTGATGCACTTCTCGCCGGTACCGGACACGCTGGTCGGCGAGCCCCCGCAGATCTATCCCGGGCTCGGCTGCCACCAGTTGGGTGCGGCGGTGGACGGTGGTGGCGCGCACCTGGCCATCCACGGGCACGCCCACTCGGGTACCGAGAACGGCCAGACGCCCGGCGGCGTACCGGTGCGCAACGTCGCGTATCCGGTGCTGCGCCAGCCGTACGCCATCTACCACCTGATCCATGGACAGGTTCTACGGTTGTAACGAACAGGTCGACCTCCACCGTGACCTGGTGGCGACGCTGGACCAGGCGGCAGAGGTGCACCACGGGGCGGCGCTCAGATGAACTGTGTGATGCGACTGGCCAGGTTCAGCCAGGATATGACGGCGATCCTGAACCGGTTGCCGTAGCCGGCGCCAGCGCCGGCAGGTCGAACGCGAGCGGTCCGAGTGCGGACAGTTCGTCGAGGTTGGCTCGTGGCACCGTACCGAACAGCTCACTGTCCACAGTGGCCCGAGCGTGCGCGTTGGCGAGGGCCAGCGCGCGCACCAATCGCGGCGCTCCGGCGGCGGGCGGGGTGCGGGCCAACGCGCCAGCGGTCGAGTGCCACAGCGCTGACTCGCGGCTCAGGAGGGTGTCATCCGGCCCGGGGCCGCGGGCGAGCAGTACCGCCGCGGCGGCCAGGTCGGGCGGTGGCGGGCCGGCCTGGGCCAGTGCCTGCGTGGTGTACCAGGCCACCCGCAGCGCGGTGACGAAGTCGGGCCAGTCGGGACCGGCGAGGCGGGCGGTGTACCTCGCGACGGCCTCGTCCACCAGCGGGCCGGCGAACTGCGGGGGGAGAAGGGCCGCCAGTTGAGCGGCGAAGCACCCGGCCAGCGAGGGCCGGGTACCCGGACGCCAGCCGGGGGGCAGCGGGTACGCGCGCCGCGGGCCGGTGTACCAGGCGAGCGCGCCGGTCGACAGGTCCACGGGGTGCACCTCGCGGGTGGCCCGGTCGACCAGCCAACCGGGCTCCTGGTACACGACGGGTGGCGGGTCGCCCGGGTAGGTGACCGCCGGTCCGAGGATCTGGATGGCGTCCCGGGGTGCGTCCCAGCGCACCTGGTACACCAGCTCACGCCCCTCGACCAGGTACCCGGGGTCTCCGGCGACGGTCAGCCGGTGCGCGCCGAACGGCACGTGCAGGTT
>DATEJJ010000068.1:0-14098 GCA_035278125.1 Rugosimonospora sp. | reverse complement strand
CTGGTGCCCCGCCAGCCAGAGCGCGTCGGCGATCTCCGTGGGGGTCAGCAGGCGCGGGTCGGGCGGGGAGGTCATCACGACCCCGTGGAGGTGAGCCGGTTCCACACGGCGTCGAGCAGTCCGTCCCAGGCGCCGGCATCGTCCGGCCGCAGGGCGCCGGAGGTGGCCAGGTGTACCGCGTTGAGCAACTGGTCCGCGGCCAGCCCGCCGACCCGGCGGCTGCGCTCCAGGAAGGCGACGATCAGTTCCCGGTGTGCCGGGTCGCCATCACGCGGGAAGTGCGCCGCGACCATGGCGGCCAGCCGCTCCTCGTCCGGGTCGGGGATCTCCAGGCGCAGGCAGCGACGCAGGAACGCGGGCGGGAACTCGCGCTCGCCGTTGCTGGTGATGACCACGATCGGGAACGCGTGGCAGAGCACCGTGCCGTCGCGTACCGTCGCCCGCCCGCCCGGGTCGGCGGTGTGCACCACGACCTCCGGCGCGCGCCCGCCCAGGCGTAGCAGCTCCGGAATCGTGAAGCGGCCGTCCTCGAAGATGTTCAGCAGGTCGTTCGGCAGGTCGAAGTCGCTCTTGTCCATCTCGTCGATGAGCAGCACGCGGGGGAGCCGGGCGGGCAGCAGCGCGGTGCCGAGCGGCCCGAGGCGGAGGAAGTCGCCGACCGCGGCGGCGTCACCGTCCGGGCCGGTGGCGGGTGCCAGCCGGTGCTCGCTGACCGCCTGGGCGCGGCCGATCGCGTCGTACTCGTACTGCCCCGAGCGCAGGGTGGTGCGGCTCGTGATCGGCCACTGCAGCACCGGGCCCAGCCGCAGTTCCCGGGCGATCCGGTAGGCGAGGGTGGATTTCCCGGAGCCGGGGCGGCCGGTGACCAGCAGCGGCCGGCGCAGGCAGATGGCCGTATTGACCATGTCGGCCTCGTGCCGGTCGACCAGGAAGGGCCGCCCGGTCTCGCCGAGCCGCCGGGCCATGTCGGCGTCGTCGTCGGGCGGGCAGGGCAGGTCGGGGCCGCCGCCGAAGTCACGCCAGGGTGGGGGCTGCGGCCATCTGCGGTCCCGCTCCTCGACGGGCACCGGCAGCCCGGAGCCTGAGAAAAGCCACCAGTCGCGGGTACCGCCGGCCGCCCGGGGAGTGCCTTCACCGGACGGCGTCTGGGTCATCCGCGGGTCCTTCCTCGAATCCGCCGGAGGAACGGGACACCTCCGGCTGTCTTTCGGGGTCATCCCACAGCACTGTCAGATGCCGACCGATATGGCTGCCGCGACCACCAGGGTCCTGCCGCAGAGCCTGCCGTCTCAACTCTCTCGCACGAATGGGTAATTGCGCTAGTCCTCCGTCCGCCATCAGCAATTCGACGGTTTCCCGGAAGCCCTCCGCATGGCAATCCGACCGGTGCCAAACGATCACGGGAAGCCCCGATCGCAATGCCGCCTCGACCTCGTTGCGGCCGCCGCCCTCGGCCAGCGGCGGCTCGCTCAGCACCAGCAACACGATCTGATCATCCGATTTGAGTTCGGTCTCCAGGAACGTGTGATAGTCCTCGCCGGTGGGTTCACTCCAGCGCACCGTGGCCGACTCCGGCTCCTGTTTCAGCCGATGCCACCGGGCGTGCCAGGAGCGGTGCCAGCGCCGGGTCCGCAGCCGTTCCAGACTCCGTACGACAACCGGATAGTCCATTGCCAGCGGTATCGGCCGGGTGGATCCCGACTCCTGCTGCCACCAGTCGACGGGGTGGTTCAGCAGCTCCCACGGAAGAATGAACTCGAGGGTCATCATCCCCGGTCCTTCGGACCAGTTCTCCTCTACGTCGAAGATCAGCCTTTCGATCGCCCGCTCCAGATCGCCTACGTGTACCAGTTGATCCTCGCCACGTACCGGCCGCCACGCGCCGACCTCGACCTGGTACCAGTGGGACAATATGTATTGATCTTCATCTAGGCCGTCCGCCTCCAGTTGGATGATGAGGTACGCGGACGCGGCCGGGCTTGGCCGGTTGGAGTTGGGGTGCCAGCGGGCGGCGTTGAGGGCGGGCGTGAGGCCCATCTCCCCGGCCCGGCGCCAGTTGCGCAGCCGCACCTCCTGGGCGGCGTCCGGCAACAGCAGGTCGGCCACCTGGTCCAGGAAGATCATGCTCGGCGGTACCCCGTCCGGGCCGGCGTTCACCCCGATCAGGTACACGAACACCTGCCACGCGGTCTTGCAGCGGGGCGGTGGTCGGGGCATCCGCGAGCGGGTGGCGTGCGCGAACAACTCGGCGAGTTCGGGCAGTACGAGGTCGCCCAGCGCGGCCCGGAATACCGCCCACTCGTCGCCGGTGAACATCGGTGCCGCCTGCCATTCGTCCAGCCGCAACTGCAGCGAAGTGGTGGCCAGTGAATCGGGTTCGAGATACGTCATCGCCTCGACGAGTGCGCGCAGCCCGGCCGATTCCCGGGCGCAGCTGGAAACGATCTCGACGAGTTGCATGCGTACAGACGGCTGTTCCCGTACCGGAAGGTGGTGCCCGAGTAAGTCGCCAATCATCTCGGCCAACAACTGGCGCCCAGCCTCCGAGGCGGTAGTCGTCGCGTCGTGCAGCAGATCGACCATCTCAATCTGGATCTTTTGGCGGGCCCGCGCACCCTGGGGCGGAGTGCGCCTCTGCTCGTCACCCGGCACTAGTCACCACCCGGTCAGGACCCAGCTTGAGGCTTGACGTGACTATACCGATCAGGCGCCACTTATCGGTCGACGTGAAATCAGATCTTCGGTGCGCGTGGCGGTCGGGGCCACGCCGTACGCACGAGTCTGGTGGCAAAGGTCGCGGCCGCCGCGGCCGCTCGCGGTTTCCACAGATCGCGCTGTTGTGACTGTTCCCCGATGGCCGTGGCGGTACGGGTACGGCGCGGTGTGCGCAACGGGCGATCCGAAATGCCGCGTACCATCGAGAAATGGATCAGGTGGCCGCGTTCCCGGGCGTCTCCCACGGCCAGCACCCCGCCGAGCGCCTCCATTTCCACCGCGACCAGCCGCGGCCATAGCCGCAGTACCGGCGCGAAGTTGGGATTGGTGATGTCGTCCACCACCTTGTTGCCCGAGGCGACCTGCCCGACCACCACGCGGGGCCGCGACGCGGGCGACGCCGGCGCGGCCACCCCGATCTCCGCGCTCCAGTCCGGCTCCTGCGCGCACATCGTGTGCGCGGCGGCCGCGATCGACTGGTCGGCGGGGAAGCTCCAGTCCGGCCGCGGGTGGAACACCTGCCCCACGCGGCCGTACTCGTACCCGCAGATGCGGTCGGAGACGACCACGTCGCCGAGGCTCAGCTCCTGGTCCAGCGCGCCGGCCACGCCCACCATGAGCAGGCAGTCAGGGTGGAACGCGTCGATCGTGTTGCGCGCGGCGAGCAGCGCGTTCTCGTTGCCGGTCGAGCAGAGCGCGAGCACCACGTGGTACGCGCCCTGCACCTCGCTGGTGAGCGTGCCGGTCACCCAGCCGTACTGGTTGGGTACCTCGCGGGTGCCGTTGACCCGCTCCGGGTCCTCCAGCAGTTCGCGGACCGCGGCGTACTCCTCATCGAGAAAGGTAAGGATGGCGATGTCCGTCTCGGGTACCGGCCGGCGCTGCGGGCCGGACGAGTACCGGGTCAGCGCCGGGCCGTACTCGTGCTGGAACAGGTGCTCGTCCAGGTGCTCGGCGATCCGCCCCGCCTTCTTCGGGCGCGGCGCGTCCGCGACGGAGACGCCCTGCACCTCCACCTCCGGCTCCTCCACCCCGTCCAGGAAGTACGGCACCATCCGCAGCTGGCCGGCCCGGTGCAGCGACTCGGCGAGTTCGTACTCGCGCCGGCACCAGTCGCTCTTCCAGTACTCCCGGCTGAGCAGCGGGACGAACAGCTGGCTCTCCTCGATCTTCCGGGGCAACGAGGGCTTCCACAGTTCCCCCACGGGCAGCGTGTTCTGGTACAGGTAGTGGAAGGTGCGCACGTTGTACGAGAGCAGCTGGTCGACCACCGCCCGCGCCACGTCGCCGTCCTCCCGGGCGCTGCTCACGAAGACCGGCCCGCGGGTGCGGCCGAGGCTGCGGAAGTAGGCCAGCCCCTCGGTCCGGGAGAGGAACTCGCGGCGCGGGGCGTGCAGCGGCTGTACCCGGCGGCGCAGCCGGTACTCCAGTTCGTTCGGGTCGTTCCACCAGATGGCCACCTCGCTCGCGGCACTGCCGCGCTCCAGCGCCTCGTCCAGCAGCAGCCGCGGTATCCGCGCCGGCGGCGCCTGTCCCGGCCGGTGGTGTACCAGCTTCACGCACGGCACGAACCGGCCCTGCACGAACGGCACGAGCCGCGCGGTCGCGGTGGCGGCGACGTCCACCACCACGAAGTCCAGCTGGTCCAACCGCTGCGCCGCGGTGGCACTGTCCACATCGTCCAGTTCCAGGCGCACCGGGCTGTACCCGGCCTCGTGCAGCACCTCCCGGATCCGCGCCGCGGCCTCGTGGTACGCCGGTGTGGGCGGCAGCAGCAGGCCCACGCTGCCCAGGGCGCGGTCGCCGGCACCGGCGTGCGCGCGGCTCTCCTCGCCGAGCTGGGCGATCCGCGCGGCGTAGTCCTTGGCGTGCAGGTGCCGCCGGTTGAACACGATCGTGCGGTCGTCCTCCGGGAAGCACCAGCGGGGTACCCCGGCCTCGATGATGATGAGCCGGGGCTTGTGCGCCTGCACCGCGAGACCGTACTCGTAGACCGCGAACGGCGAGCAGCGGTAGCGCGGCTGCTCGTCCCGGCGGGGTACCACGGCGACGAAGCAGGCGCTGTCGCGCATCATCGTCTCCAGGTGGGTGGTGGACAGCGCGTACGACTGCGGATCGACGGTGAGCGCGAAGCCGTTGTCCCAGAACAGTTCGTGGAAGAAGCGGTTCACGCCCCGGTCGGGTACCCGGTAGCTGTGGCTGAGGTATGTCGGTATCCGGGCGGTGTCGTCGTCCGGTGGATCAGGCGGGGTGAGGTAGTGATCGGCCACGTCGGTGTCCTCGGGGGATGGAACGGCGCGCAGCAGGGGACGTGAGTTATTGTCGTGCTGACACTAACCGGGCGGGGGAGTTAGTGTCAAGCTGACAATTGATAGCTTGGAGGGATGAAGAACGCCAGCCGGGAGCACGCCCGGGTGGAGCTGGCCGTCGACCTGGTGATCCTGACCGTGCGGGACACCGCGCTCCAGGTCCTGCTGGTGGAGCGGGGCAAGCCGCCGTACCGCGGCCGGCTCGCGCTCCCCGGCGGGTTCGTCCGCCCCGGCGAGGACCTGCCCGAGGCGGCACTGCGCGAACTCGCCGAGGAGACCGGCATCGCCGGTACCGACCTGCACCTCGAACAGCTCGGCACCTACGGCGCGCCCCAGCGGGACCCGCGCGGCCACATCGTGAGCGTCGCGTACCTCGCGATCGCCCCGGGCCTGCCCACCCCGGTCGCCGGATCGGACGCAGCCGCCGCGCGGTGGTGGCCGGTCGCGGGGCTGGGACCGCTCGCCTTCGACCACACCCAGATCCTCACCGACGGCGTCGAGCGCGCGCGGGCCAAGCTGGAGTACACCAACCTCGCCACTGTCTTCTGTGGAGAGACGTTCACCATCGGCGAGCTGCGCCACGTGTACGAGGTGGTGTGGGGGTACCCGCTCGACCCCGGCAACTTCAGCCGCAAGGTGACCCGTACCGAGGGCTTCGCGATACCGACCGGCGCCAAGCGGGTGGTCTCGGCCGGGCGCCCGCCCGAGCTGTACCGCGCCGGCGGCGCGAAGGTGCTGTACCCGCCGATGCTGCGGGTCGAGCCGGGCCAGCGCGCGGTCGCCGCCGCCGTGCCCTGAGCCATCGGCGCTGCGTAGACTGGACCGTCGTGAGTCTCACCATCGGCATCGTCGGCCTGCCCAATGTCGGCAAGAGCACCCTGTTCAACGCGCTGACCAAGAACGATGTGCTCGCCGCGAACTACCCGTTCGCCACCATCGAGCCCAACGTGGGTGTGGTCGGGCTGCCCGACCCGCGGCTGGACAAGCTCGCCGCGATGTACGACTCCCAGAAGATCATCCCGGCCCCCGTCTCCTTCGTCGACATCGCCGGCCTGGTCCGCGGCGCCTCGAAGGGCCAGGGCCGGGGCAACGCCTTCCTCGCCAACATCCGCGACGCGAGCGCCATCTGCCAGGTGGTCCGCGTGTTCAACGACCCGAACGTGGTACACGTCGACGGCAAGGTCTCGCCCCGCGACGACATCGAGACCATCAACACCGAGCTGATACTGGCCGACCTGCAGACCCTGGAGAAGGCCCTGCCGCGCCTGGAGAAGGAGGCCAAGCTCCGCAAGGACCGCGCGGCCGTCGCCGCCGCGGCAGCGGCCGCCGCGAAACTTCTCAATGAGGGTACGACGCTGTACGCGGGCGCGGCCGAGGCCGGCATCGACGTCGCCGAGCTGCGCGAGCTGCACCTGCTGACCACCAAGCCGTTCCTGTACGTCTTCAACGTGGACGAGGATGAGCTGGCCAACGCCGAGCTGCTGGACGAGCTGCGGGCCCTGGTGGCGCCGGCCGAGGCGGTGTTCATGGACGCGAAGATCGAGTCGGAGCTGATCGATCTGCCCGAGGCGGAGGCGCGCGAGCTACTCGAGTCGATCGGCCAGCCGGAGCCCGGCCTGTACCAGCTGATCCGGGTCGGCTTCCGCACCCTGGGCCTGCAGACGTACCTGACGGCCGGCCCGAAGGAGGCGCGGGCCTGGGTGATCCCGTCGGGAGCCACGGCGCCCGAGGCGGCCGGCGTCATCCACTCGGATTTTCAGCGTGGTTTCATCAAGGCCGAGATCGTCTCGTACGGCGACCTGATGGCGGCCGGCTCGATGGTCGCGGCCCGCTCCGCCGGCAAGGTACGCATCGAAGGCAAGGACTACGTCATGCGCGACGGCGACGTGGTCGAGTTCCGGTTCAACGTCTGAGCGAGCACAGACATGCGGTTCAACGTCTGAGCGCAGCGTCAGCCGGCGACGATGGTGCGGTACGCGTCCTCGATACGCGCGGCGAGCGCCACCTCGCCCGCCGTGATCGCGCCGCCGTCCGGCGTGCAGACCTGGATCTGCGTGTACCCGTTGAGGCGCCGGATGGTCGGCCGTAGCTGCAGCGAGTCCGCGGCCACCTTGATGCGTTCGGTCAGGGCCGCATGCTGCGCGTCGTCGATCCGTAGCGTACGTTTTATCTCGCGCCCCTCGCGGGTCCAGCCCGCCAACAGGGCCAGTGCGTCGTTCAGGTAGTCACCATTCGAGTCGCCTCGCCACGGAGCGCGCACGGCCCACCTCCCCCTGGCATCGTTGCCGGCTTGTGGCCGAACTGTCGCCCGAACGTTGTACGTGGTGCCCCCAGTGTTGTCGCCGGGGCACCCTGTGTCCACGCCCACAATTCCGTCAACTGGGGCATGGGCCGGACGAATGGAACGAGGATTGTCCATACGGCTGATGGGCGATCGGCGTTCTGGTGAGGGTGTTGCCGGTTGGACACCGGTTTGCAATCCGCACGGTGCCGGGCCGGATACCGCGCGTTCCGGTGATCTGGCAGGCTGGTGCGTCGTGCAGACCGAACGAATCATGCCAAAGATCGTGGTCGGTGCCGCCATCGTTGACCGGGGCCGGGTACTCGCCTGCGCCCGGGCAGACCCGCCCGCCCTCGCCGGGCGCTGGGAGTTCCCGGGTGGCAAGGTCGAGGACGGTGAGACCGAGACCGAGGCGCTGGTCCGGGAGTGCGAGGAAGAGTTAGGCGTACGCGTGCGGATCGGCACCCGGGTGGGGGACGACGTACCCATGGCGCACGGGCGGGCGATCCTGCGGGTGTACCACGCGCAGCTCTGCAACGGTGACGTGCCGCAGCGGCTGGAGCACGCCGAGCTGCGCTGGCTGGGCGGGCACGAGCTGGACAGCGTGGACTGGCTGCCGGCGGACGCGCCGATCGTGGCCGCACTCCGCCCTCTGCTGGACGGCCACCAGCATGGGTGAGCTGACGTACCCCGAGGTGGGCGCGACGCGGTACCGCGAGATGCCGGGCGGGTACCGGCGGATCCGGGGCCGCGCTCGCGTCGGTACCGGCGAAATGGTCTTCGCGGCCGCGGTCCGCACGCTGGCCACCTTCGACATGCAGCGCGGCGCGGGCCTGCGGGTGCGTACCGCGGCGCCGCAGGCCGCCGTCGGGGTCGAGGTGGCTTCGGGGCTGGGCGCCGGCCCGCTGCGGATGTGGGCGCCCTGCCGGGTGGTCTGGGTGGTGGAGGAGCCGATGCGGTACGGGTACGCCTACGGCACGCTGCCCGGGCACCCGGAGATCGGCGAGGAGGGCTTCCTCGTGTGGCTGGAGCCGGACGGCGTGGTCCGGTTCGAGGTACGCGCGTTCAGCCGGCCGAGCAGCCGCCTGGTGGCGCTGGCCGGACCGCTGCCGGGCCTGTTACAGGACCTCGTGACCGACCGGTACCTGGCCTCGCTGCTGCGGCAGGCGCACCACTGAGCACCGGCCCCGGGACGGATCCCGGGGCCGGCGGGTGTTCACGCGTCGATCTGGTCGCGGCGGAAGATCTTGCGGCCGAGCCAGACGATCGGGTCGTACCGCTTGTCGACCACGCGCTCCTTCATCGGGATGATCGCGTTGTCCGTGATCTTGATGTGCTCGGGGCAGACCTCGGTGCAGCACTTGGTGATGTTGCAGTACCCCATGCCCTGCTCCGCCTGGGCGAAGGTCTTGCGGTCATCCCGCGCGTCCAGCGGGTGCATGTCCAGCTCGGCGGCGCGGATGAACAGCCGCGGGCCGGAGAACGCGGTCTTGTTCTCCTCGTGGTCGCGTACCACGTGGCAGGTGTTCTGGCAGAGGAAGCACTCGATGCACTTGCGGAACTCCTGCGAGCGGTCCACGTCGACCTGCTGCATGCGGTACTCGCCCGGCTTGACGCCCACCGGCGGCGCGAAGGCCGGCATCTCCAGTGCCTTCTGGTAGTTGAACGCCACGTCGGTGACCAGGTCCCGGACCACCGGGAAGGTACGCAGCGGGGTGACGGTGACCGTCTCGGCGTCCTCGAACGTGCTCATCCGGGTCATGCAGCCCAGCCGCGGCTTCCCGTTGATCTCCATCGAGCAGGAGCCGCACTTGCCGGCCTTGCAGTTCCAGCGCACCGCGAGGTCGGGTGCCTGGGTGGCCTGCAGCCGGTGGATCACGTCGAGGACGACCTCGCCCTCGTTGACCTCGACCTGGAAGTCCTCCAGGCGGCCGCCGGCGCCGTCGCCGCGCCACACCCGGAAGTGCCGTACCGTGCCCATCAGCTCTCGTCCTTCCCGGCCGCAGCGACGAGCTCGTCGAACTCCGCCAGCTCTTCCTCGGTCAGATACTTCGACATCTCCACGCGGTCGAACAGCGCCAGCAGTTCCGGCCGCATCTTCGGCAGCGGCTTGCGGGTCAGCACGACCTCGCCGGACTCGGCGATCGAGCAGACCAGGTTGACCCGCCGCCACTCGGGCTCCATCTTCGGGAAGTCCTCCCGGGTGTGCCCGCCGCGGGACTCCTCCCGCTCCAGCGCCGCCTTGGCCGTGCACTCGGCGACGACCAGCATGTTGCGCAGGTCCAGCGCCAGGTGCCAGCCCGGGTTGAACCGCCGGCCGCCGGGCGCGGACAGGTTCGCGGCCCGCTCGCGCAGTTCGGCGAGGTGCTTGAGCGACTCCTCCAGCTCGGACTTGCGCCGGATGATGCCGACCAGGTCCTGCATGACCTGTTGCAGCTCGTGCCACACGTCGTACGGGTTGACCCCGCCCTCGCGGGCCAGCGGGGCGAGCGCCGTCTCCACCGCCGCGTCCAGGTCGTCCGAGGCGACGGCGGGCCGGCTGGGCAGGCCGGCGGCGTACGCGGCCGCGTGCTCGCCCGCCCGCTTGCCGAAGACCAGCAGGTCGGAGAGGGAGTTGCCGCCCAGCCGGTTGGAGCCGTGCATGCCGCCGGACACCTCGCCGGCGGCGTACAGGCCCTCGACCGTACCGCCGGTCGCGGCGCTGTCCGGGTCGACCTCCACCCCGCCCATGACGTAGTGGCAGGTGGGGCCGATCTCCATCGGCTGCTTGGTGATGTCCACGTCCGCCAGCTCCTTGAACTGGTGGTGCATGGACGGCAGCCGCTTGAGGATGAACTCGGCCGGGCGCCGGGACGCGATGTCCAGGTAGATGCCGCCGGCGGGGGTACCGCGACCCGCCTTCACCTCGGAGTTGATCGCGCGGGCCACCTCGTCCCGGGGGAGCAGCTCGGGCGGGCGCCGGTTGTGGTCCGGGTCGGTGTACCAGCGGTCCGCCTCGTCCTCGGTCTCCGCGTACTGCTTGCGGAACACGTCAGGTACGTAGTCGAACATGAACCGCTTGCCCTCGGAGTTCTTGAGTACCCCGCCGTCACCGCGGACCGACTCGGTGACCAGGATGCCCTTCACCGAGGGCGGCCAGACCATGCCGGTCGGGTGGAACTGGACGAACTCCATGTTGATCAGGGTGGCTCCGGCCCGGAGCGCGAGCGCGTGCCCGTCGCCGGTGTACTCCCACGAGTTCGAGGTGACCTTCCAGGACTTGCCGATGCCACCGGTGGCCAGCACGATGGCGGGCGCCTCGAAGAGCACGAACTCGCCGGTCTCCCGGTAGTACCCGAAGGCGCCGGCGATCCGGGGGCGGGCGCTGTTGGTACGGTCCAGCACCAGCTCGGTAACCGTGGTCTCGGCGAACACCTTGATGCCGCTCTCGTAGTCACCGGTGGCGGCGAAGTCCTCCTGCTGCAGCGACACGATCTTCTGCTGCAGGGTACGGATCAGCTCCAGGCCGGTACGGTCGCCGACGTGCGCGAGGCGCGGGTACTCGTGGCCGCCGAAGTTCCGCTGGGAGATCCTGCCGTCCTTGGTGCGGTCGAACAGGGCGCCGTAGGTCTCCAGCTCCCAGACGCGGTCCGGTGCCTCCTTGGCGTGCAGCTCGGCCATCCGGAAGTTGTTGAGGAACTTCCCGCCCCGCATGGTGTCCCGGTAGTGCACCATCCAGTTGTCTTTGCTGTTCACGTTGCCCATGGCGGCCGCCGCGCCGCCCTCGGCCATGACGGTGTGCGCCTTGCCGAACAGCGACTTGGAGATGATCGCGGTCTTCCGGCCCGCCAGCCGGGCCTCGATCGCCGCGCGCAGGCCGGCACCGCCGGCACCGATCACCACGACGTCGTACTGGTGTCGCTCGATGTCACTCATCGTCCATCACCTCAGCCGATGAACCGCAGGTCGGAGAACCAGCCGGCGGAGACGGCCATTACGTAGAAGTCGGTCAGCGCCAGGGTGCCCAGGGTGATCCAGGCCAGCAGCATGTGCCGGGCGTTGAGCCTGGACACGAAAATCCAGAACCGGTACCGCAGCGGGTGCTTGGAGAAGTGCTTCAGCCGGCCGCCGGTAATGTGCCGGCAGGAGTGGCAGGACAGGGTGTACGCCCACAGCAGCACCACGTTGCCGAGCAGGACCAGGTTGCCCAGGCCGAAGCCGAAGCCCTTGGTGCCGTGGAACGCGACGATGGCGTCCCAGGTGTTGATCAGGGAGATGATCACCGCGGCGTAGAAGAAGTACCGGTGCGCGTTCTGGTAGACCAGCGGGAACCGGGTCTCGCCGGAGTACCGCTTGTGCCCGTCCGGTACCGCGCAGGCCGGCGGCGACATCCAGAAGCTGCGGTAGTACGCCCGGCGGTAGTAGTAACAGGTGAGCCGGAACAGCAGCAGGAACGGCAGGGTCAGCGCGGCGAACGGGATCAGCCGGTTGGCCGGCAGGAAACGACCGAATTCGGCGGCGTGCGGATCGCAGCCGTTGGAGATGCAGGGGGAGTAGAACGGCGTGAGGTAGTGGTAGCCGGGTCCCTCGGCGAAATACCACTTCTGCATGAAGAGGTGCACCGTGCCGTACGCCAGCCAGGCCACCAGGCCCAGGACGGTGAGCATGGGGGGAAGCCACCACCGGTCGGTGCGCAACGTCCTGGCCGCGACCGCGGCGCGCGGTTTGGGCGCACCTGGTACCGGCTTCGTTGCCGTCGTCGTCATCGTGTTTCGCTCCCTGACGGGCGGGTTTCGAGAATGTGCCTTGCACACGTTACGCCGAGATACCGGCGAGCCTGCGGAAGGGAGTGTTACGCGTAATGTGCGCAGGCGGAAGCCGAGACATCACATCCGGATGCACATGTGTAGAACTTCACTCCCCGTGGAGGGCCGAATGGCGGCAGGCCGGCCGCAGACCCGAGAGTCGCTCGGCCGTGACCTGGCCCGGCTCGGCCTGCGCGCGGGTGAGGTGGTGCTGGTGCACTCCTCGCTGCGCGCGCTCGGCTGGGTCTGTGGCGGCGCGGTGGCCGTAGTCCAGGCGCTACTCGACGTGCTCGGCCCGGGCGGCACGCTGGTGGTACCCGCCCAGGCCACCCGCAACCGCGACCCGTCCCGCTGGTCGGACCCGGCGGTACCGGCCGAGTGGTGGCCGGCGATCCGGGAGCACCTGCCCGGATTCGACCCCGCGGTCACCCCGTGCCGGGCGATGGGCCTGGTCGCGGAGACGGTACGCACCTGGCCGGGTGCGGTCCGCAGCCCGCACCCGCAGACCTCGTTCGCGGCAGTCGGGCACCGGGCCGCCGCGCTGATGGCGCGCCACGACCTGGACTGCGAACTGGGCGAAGCCTCCCCGCTGGGCGCGCTGGAGGCCGCCGGCGCGCTGATCCTGCTGCTGGGCGTCGGCTTTGACCGGTGTACCGCGTTCCACCTCGCCGAGTACCGCCAGCCCGGCCTGCGCCACCGCGAGAACGCCTGCGTGGTACTGACGCCGGCCGGCCGCCAGTGGGTCACCTACCGGGGCGCGGAGCTGGACGCGAGCGACTTCGCCGAGCTGGGTGCGGACTTCGCGCGCCGGACCCCGCACGTGGTCACCGGCCCGGTCGGCGAGGCGCCGGCCCACCTGCTGCCGCTCCCCGAGGCGGTGTCCTTCGCGACCATGTGGTTGCCCTCAGCCCGTGCCGCCTGAGGCTGCCCTCACGCGTCGTCGCTTGCGCTCCTCGCGCTCGGTCAGCCGGATGCGCCGCCGGTGAAGTGCCAGGAGGCCAGGCGCAGCGCGGGCGCGCGAAAGCCTGACGCGGGCCACTCGCCGGGCAGCGGCTCGGCGTGCGTACCGACGCCGAGCACCGCACCGGGCGCCAGCGCCTGCGGGTAGGACTGGGTGAACCGGAAGTTCCGCAGCGCCCGGGTGGGCTGCCCGCCCTCGACCAGCCAGACACCGTTGCGGGTCAGGCCCGTGATGACCAGCGACTTGGGATCCAGCACCCGGGTGTACCAGTGGTCGGTCACCAGCAGCCCGCGCTCCACCTGGGACACCAGCGCCGCCACGGACGAGTCCGCCGCCGGCCCGTCCACCTCCACCGCGCCCGGCCCGGACGAGGGCAGCAGTGCGAGGTTCGCGGCCACCGGCCCGTACCCGCCCTCCACCGCGTGCCCGGTCGAGCCGGTACCCGCCTCGGCGGCGGTACGCCGGTCGTGCGTGACCGCGCCGGTGACGCCCCCGGTCACCAGCGGGAACCGGGACCTGGGCGTGCCCTGCACGTCGAACGGCAGCCCGGGCACGTCCGGGTGCAGCGGGTCGTCGAGCAGCGTCACGGACGGGTCGAACTGGGCCGCGCCCACCTCGGCGAAGGAGCGGCGCTCGTTGACCACCTTGCCGTTGAAGCCGTACGCGGCCAGGAAGTAGAGCAGGTCGCCCACCGCACCCGGTTCGAGTACCACCTCGTAGTGGCCGGGCGGCAGCTCCACCGGGTCGGCCGCGGCCAGCGCCTTGGCCGCCGCCCGCGCGCCGAGCACCGTACCGTCCACATCGGACAGCCGGGCGCCGGCCGCCCGCCCGACCCCGTCCGAGGAGGGGGTACGCGCCACGCCCTCCATCGCCGCCTGGGTGGTGGCACCCGCGACCGACTGGCCGGCGGAGTTGGCGAACCAGATCTGGGTGTGCTGGGTACTCATGAAGCCGGCGGCGAGCAGCCCGCCCGCCGCGTCCACGAACGCCCGTACCCGCGCCGCCCGGTCGGCCGGCGAGGCGGCCACGATCTGCTCGTCCGCCTGCC
>DATEJJ010000067.1:0-9522 GCA_035278125.1 Rugosimonospora sp. | reverse complement strand
CCTCGTCGGCCTCGTCCAGCCGGCCCAGGCTGAACAGCACCGCGTGCCGCATGACCTCCAGGTCCACAAGGGACGGATCGGTCTCGGGCAGGCCGATCGCGCGCCACACCGCGACCTCCGCGGTCAGGAAGCGCTCCGCGGTGTCGTACATGCAGGCGTGCCGGGCCCGGGCCGCGGCCGTGCGGAACAGCCCGGCCACCAGGCGGCGCTCGGCAGCGTCCCGAACTTCGTCCATAGTGGACACGAACAGCTCGGCGGCGTGGCCCTCGTACCCGCCGGCGCCGGCGAGCGTGCGTGCCAGCCGCAGCAGCAGCTCCTTGCGCGCCAACGGATCCAGCGCGTCGTGCACCACCTGCTGCACCCGGTCGTGCCGGAAGTAGAGCACTGCGTCGCTGTCCCCGCCGTGCCGGTGCTCGCCCTGCTCCAGCACCAGCAGCCCGTCCTCCAGCGCCGGCGCCAGCTCCGGCCACAGCGCGGCGACCGGCCGCCCGGTGGCCGCCGCGAGCGCGTGGATGCTCATGTCGCTGCCCAGGCAGGCCATGGTGGACAGCAGTTCGCGGGTGTCCGGGGGCAGCGCCCCGATCCGGTCGCGCAGCAGGTCGGCGACGTCGCCCTGGCCCACGTACCGGCGGATCGCCTCCTCATCCCAGCTCCAGCCGCCCGGCCCCAGCGCCAGCACGCCGTCGCGGCGCAGCGCGTTGACCAGTTCGATGGTGTCGTACGGGTTGCCCGCGGTACGCTGCGCGATCGCCCGGCCGAGCCCGGCGGCGCGCTCCGCGGGCAGTCGCAGCATCTCGGCGAGCAGCGTGCCCAGGTCGGCCGCCGGCAGGTTGTCCAGCTCCAGCAGTGCCGCGCCGATGCCCAGCCGCTGCCACCGCGCCCGCATCGCCGCGATCGGGTGCGCCGCGTCCACCTCCGCCGACCGGTACGCGCCGACCAGCAACAGGTCCCGCAGTGTCTCGTCGCCCAGCAGCCCGTCGATGAACCCGAACGTGGCCTCGCCGCCCCACTGGAGGTCGTCCAGCACCAGCACGACCGGCCGCTCCGGCGACACGATGGCGCGCAGCAGCTCCAGCCCGGCCAGGCGCATCCGGGCGGTCGCCTCCACCGGATCCTCCACTGTGGAGGCCGGTACCACGTCCAGCAGCACGCCCAGCTCCGGCAGCACGCCGGCCAGCAGCGCCGCGTCCGGGCCCAGCGCCGCCGCGATCAGCTCCCGCTGCCGGACCAGGTCCACCTCGGGCTCGGCCAGCAGCAGCCGGCACAGCGCCCGCAGCGCCTGCACCACCGCACCTGCGGTGATGTCGTGCCGGTACTGGTCGAACTTGCCGGTGACGAACCAGCCGCCGCGCGCCGCCACGATCGGGCGCAGCTCGTTGACGAGCGTGGACTTGCCCACGCCCGGGCCGCCGGCGACGAGCACGCACCGGTCCGCGGTGTCGCGGCTGGCGTTGAAGGCGGCCCACAGCCGGGTGATCTCGTGGTCCCGGCCGACCGGTCGGCACGGCGCGGACAGCCGTGCGGGGTAGTCGCGCTCACCCAGGCGCAGCGGGCGGGCCGGGTCGTCGCACACCGCGGCCAGGTCGTGGGCCAGCCCCGAGGCGCTCTGGTACCGGCGGTCCGGCTCCTTCTCCAGCAGCCGGTCCACGATGTCGGAGAGGGTACGGGGTACCAGCGGGTCGCGTTCGGCCAGCGGCACGGGTACCCCGACGAGCGTGTCGTGCAGCAGCCGCATCGGCTCCTCGTCACCGAACGGCGGCTCGCCGCTCACCAGCTCGTACAGCGTCGCGCCCAGCGCGTACAGGTCGGCCCGGTGGTCCACGGCCAGCCCGGTCCGGCCGGTCTGCTCGGGTGCGAGGTACGCCAGCGTGCCGAGCATCTCGCGGTGGTGCGTGTACCCGGGCCGTTCGGCCACGAACGTACTCGCGATCTCGAAGTCCAGCAGTACCGGCTTGCGCTCCGGCCCGGCGAGCACGATATTGCCCGGGTTGATGTCCTTGTGCACCACGCCCCGCGCGTGTACCGCCGCGATGATGTTGGTCAGCTCGCGGGCGTATTCGAGCACCGTGGGCAGGCCCAGCGATCCCTGACTGACCAGTTCGGACAGTGGCGTACCGGCCAGGTCCTCCAGCAGCACCTCGGCCGCCTGGTCGGCGTCGTCGGCCGGGGCGAGGCGGACCACCCCCGGTACCGCCGCCAGCCGGCGCAGGATGTCCCGCTCGTGGCGTACCCGCGCCGCCGCGTCCGGTCCGAGCGGCTCCTTGCGTACCACCGTCCCGCCGCCGGCCAGCCAGGACCGGCGGACCCGGGTGCGAGCGCTCTCGTACACGAGTTCAGAACGCTCGGCCTGTAGCGTCTGCGGGCGCACGACCACCTCCCGTCCTCGGTAGCAGCATCGGCCGCCCGGGGTGCGGGTGGAGGCAAACCTGGCCACGGGTACCGCCGAGGCTCCTGTCGCCGGCCGGGACAGGTGTTTAGACAGTTACGCGACAATACCTTTAACCATTTGGTCGGTCCGGCCGCGGCCCGGCGGCCAATACAGTCCCGGAGGCGTCAGGGCTGTCGCGGTGATTGGGGCGGACATGGGTAGCGGCTTCGGGGCAACGGACATCGGCGGCGGTACCCGGCGCCACCGGCGCCTCTGGCCGGTGGTCGCGGCCCTGCTGCTGGTCGTCGCGGCACTGACCGTGGCCGGCGCCAGGCCGGGTGTGGCCGCGCCGCCGGCAGACTTCCAGACCTCGCTGATCGTCGGCGACGGGCTGGACAGCCCGTCCGGGTTCGAACTCGCGCCGGACGGCCGCATCTTCATCCTGGAGCGCACCGGCAAGATCAAGATTGTCAAGAACGGGCAGCTGCTCCCGACGCCCTTCGCCGACCTGCCGTCCGAGGCGACCGGGGACCGTGGCCTGATCGGCATCGCGTTCGACCCGGACTTCGGCGTGGCCAACCACTACGTGTACTTCTACTACACCGGACACGACCTGCTGAACCACCTGGTCCGCTTCGACGCCTCCGAGGACGTCGGGCAGGAGGGGCCGTACCAGCTGTTCCAGACCACGTCGCCATCGCAGCTGCTGCACGTGGGTGGCAGCATCCGGTTCGGGCCGGACGGCAAGCTGTACTTCGCGGTCGGCGACAACGGCGCGGGGGAGAACGCGCAGGACCTCAGCAACCCGCACGGGAAGATCCTGCGGATCAACCCGGACGGCTCGGTACCCACCGACAACCCGTTCTACGGCCAGCCGGGCAAGCTCGGCGCCATCTGGGCGTACGGGTTCCGCAACCCGTGGCGGTTCCAGTTCGACAGCGCCACCGGGCAGCTCTACGTCAGCGACGTCGGCGACTTCACCTGGGAGGAGCTGGACCGGGTCGTCAAGGGCGGCAACTACGGCTGGCCGCTGCACGAGGGCGCGTGTACCAGCAACTGCGCCGGGTTCACCGACCCGATCTACGCGTACAACCACAACGGGGCGAGCGCGTCGGTGACCGGCGGCCCGGTGTACCGGGGCGGCATGTTCCCGCCGGAGTACCAGGGCAACCTGTTCTTCGGCGACTACGCGCGCGGCTTCATCAAGCGCGCGGTCCTCGACGCCGGCGGGAACGTGACCAGCGTGCAGGACTTCGACACCACGGCCGGCGCGGTGGTGGACATGAAGATCGCCCCGGACGGCTCGATGTACTACCTGGACTACTACCCGGGGGCGCTGTACCGGGTCGTCTACAACACCACCTCACACGTGCCGATCGCGAACGCGTCGGCGGACGTGACCAAGGGCGTGGACCCGCTGACCGTCAACTTCTCCAGCGCGGGCAGCAACGACCCGGACGGCGACGCGCTGTCGTATTCGTGGGACTTCGGGGACGGCACGACGAGCACCGACGCGAATCCCGTCAAGACGTACCCGAACAAGGGCGTCTACACGGCGCGGCTGACGGTCACCGCGAACGGGGACCACAGCCTGGCGCAGCCCATCGTGATCCAGGTGGGCCTGCCACCGACACTCCGGCTCGCGGCGCCGGTCGACGGCGCGACCTACCGGGCCGGCGACACCATCACCTGGAACGCGTACGCCAACGACGCCGCCGGGTTCGACATCAACGACGCGAACATCACCACGGTGGTACGGCTGCACCACGGCACGCACTACCACCCGTTCCTCGGGCCGGTGTCCGGGCGCGCCGGTACCTTCACCATCCCGGTCACCGGTGAACCGTCCGCGGACACCTCGTACGAGGTGACCGTCACCGCCACCGACGCCAACGGCCTCTACACCTCGCAGACCGTCTCGGTGTACCCGCTCAAGTCACACATCACACTGGACACGTCACCCGCCGGCCTGCCGCTGTACCTGGACGGGATACCGGAGACCGCACCGTACACCGTGCAGGGTGTCATCGGTTTCCAGCGCCTCCTCAACGCGCCACTGGCGGCGGTCGCGGCGGACGGCACCCCGCTGCAGTTCGCCGGCTGGTCCGACGGGCGCGGGGCGCGGCACACCATCACCACGCCGGAGACGGACACCACATACACCGCCACCTACCGGCCGGTGCCGGCGTTCACCGCACAGTACTTCGACAACCGTGACCTGGACGGCGCGCCGGTGCTCACCCGCCAGGACCAGGCCGTCGACTTCACCTGGTTCGGCGGCTCGCCGGACCCGGCGGTACCGGTGGACGGCTTCTCCGCGCGCTGGACGAAGACGCAATACTTCAGTGCCGGCCGGTACCAGTTCAGCACGATCACCGACGACGGGGTGCGGCTGTACCTGGACGGCCGGCGCGTCATCGACCACTGGCAGGGCCAGTCCAGCACCGAATACGACTACGTGGTGGATCTGGGCGCGGGCGACCACACCATCCGGATGGACTACTTCGAGGGCAGCGGCGACGCGACCGCCCGGCTGTCCTGGCAGCTGACGCCGGACCAGCCGGACGACACGTACCACGCGCAGTACTGGAACATGAACGGTGCACCCGTCATCCCGAGCACCTCGCCCACGCTCGCCCGGGACGAGGTGTCCATCGACCACGACTGGGGTGACGGTTCGCCCGGGCCGGGTATCGGCACCAACCTGTTCCTGGCCCGCTGGACCCGTACCCTCAGCCTGGCGCCCGGCGACTACGACTTCAGCGTGACCGCGGACGACGGGGTGCGGCTGACCATCGACGGGGTACTCGTCATCGACAAGTGGATCGACGAGGGACCCACCACATACAGCGTGCAACTGCCGATGGACGGCAGCCCGCACACCATCGTGATGGACTATTACGAGAGCGGCGGCGGCGCCGTGGCCAAGTTCCACTACACCCAACTCAGCGACGCCGCACTGCCGCCCGCGTACCACGCCGAGTTCTGGAACACGCCGGACGGCGGTGCCGCACCGGCCATCCCCACCACCACGCCGGATCTGGTGCGCGACGACCCTGAACTCGACTTCAACTGGTACGACGGCTCGCCCGGCGCGCCGATCGGCAACGACCACTTCGTCGCCCGGTGGACCCGGACCGACACCCTCTCCGCCGGCACGTACCGGTTCAGCGGCACCGCCGACGACGGCATCAGGGTGTACGTGGACAACGCGCCGGTGGTGGACATGTGGAGCCTCCAGCACGCCACGTACAGTGTGGACAAGGTACTCAGCGCCGGACCGCACACCATCCGGGTGGAGTATTTCGAGGCGGGTTCGGGCGCGCAGGTGAGCCTGGACTACCAGCGCACCGGGCCGGTGGTACCGAGCGAGGCGGCGTACTCGGCCGAGTACTTCGACAACCAGGACCTGTCCGGTACGCCCGTGCTCACCCGCGAGGACGCCACGCTGGACTTCAACTGGGGCACCGGCTCGCCCGGGGACGGCGTACCGGCGGACCACTTCTCCGCGCGCTGGACCAGGTCGGTACCGTTCGACGCCGGCTCGTACACGTTCACCGTCACCAGCGACGACGGGGTACGCCTGTACGTCGATGGTGTCAAGGTGCTTGACAAGTGGACGATCCAGAGCGCCACGCAGAACAGCGTCACCCGGCAGCTGAGCGCGGGTACCCACCAGATCGTGCTGGAGTACTTCGACTCGACCGGTGGCGCGCTGCTCCAGTTCGGGTACCAGGCGTCCAGCGGGCCGCCGCCACCGCCGCCGGTACCGTTCGCGGCCGAGTACTTCGCCAACCCGGACCTGTCCGGTACGCCCGTGCTGACCCGTACCGACGACGCGGTGGACTTCGACTGGGGCTCGGGCTCGCCCGATCCCGCGGTACCGGCCGACCTGTTTTCCGCACGGTGGACCCGCGCCAGGACGTACGACGCGGGCACGTACCGGTTCACCGCGACCGGGGACGACGGGATCCGGGTACTGGTGGACGGTGCGGTGGTCATCAACGGCTGGAGCGACCACTCGCCCACCACGTACACCGCCGACCTCGCACTGGACGCGGGCGCGCACACCGTGGTGGTCGAGTACTACGACCGCACCGGCGGCGCCGTGGCCCGATTCAGCGAAGGGTTGCTCTAGGAGGGGAACGGGATGCCGTAGGTCTGCGGGGTGCGGCCGACCGAGACCGGCCAGGCGGCGGCGATGGCGTCCGCGCTCCAGCCGCCGTCGGTGTACGCCACCGCGACCTCCTGCGGGTGCGACCAGAGCGACAGCTTGTCCCCGCCGACGCCGATGCACTGGCCGGTCACCCCGCGCGCCGCGTCCGAGGCGAGGAAGGCGACCAGCCCGGCGCAGTCCTCCGGGGTGCCGAAGCCCTCGCCCTTGCGCAGCGCGTCGGGCAGCGGCTCGCCGCGCTCCTCCAGCGCCTCGACGTACGGGGCGAAGGCCGGGATCGTGCGGGTCATCGCGGTCGCCGCGTTGGGTACCACGGCGTTCGCGGTTATCCCGGCCTTCGCCAGCTCCATGGCCCAGGTCCGTACCATCGCCGCGATGCCGGCCTTGGCCGCGGCGTAGTTCGTCTGGCCGAAGTTGCCCCGCTGCCCGGCGGGCGAGCCGGCGACGATGATGCTGCCGCCGGTACCCTGCTCGCGCATGCGCGTCACTGCGGCGCGGGCGCAGGTGAAGGTACCCCGCAGGTGTACCCGGACCACGGCGTCGAAGTCCTCGTCGGACATCTTCCACAGCACCCGGTCGCGCAGCATGCCCGCGTTGGTGCACATGACGTCGAGCCGGCCGAACTCGCCCACGGCGCGGTCCACCAGCCGCTGCGCCGCCTCCGCGTCCCCGACGGGTACCACCTCGGCGACCGCCCGGCCGCCGGCCGCGGTGAGGGTCGCCACGGCCTGCTTGGCGGTGTCCGGGTCGATGTCGTTCACGACCACGGCCGCGCCCGCGCCGGCCAGGGCGCTGGCGTAGGCGAAGCCGAGGCCCCGGCCGCTGCCGGTGACGACGGCGACCTTGCCGGACAGGTCCATGGGGTGCCTCCACGCTATCAGGTTTCCTGATATAACTTTGTAGCCTGCTCCGCGGCCCCGCGTCAATGGCGCGGTCTTATCGTGGTTGCGTGGTCAGTGCCGCGCGCCCGGGAGGGAGCCTGCCGATCGCGGTCACCAGCTTCGTCGGGCGGCGCCGGGAGATCGCGGACGTACGGCGGCGGCTGTCCGAGTCCCGGCTGGTGACGCTGACCGGCGTGGGCGGCGTGGGCAAGACCCGGCTCGCGGTGGAGGTGGCCGAGCAGTCGCGGCGCGCGTTCGGCGGCCGGGTCTGGATGGTGGACCTGTCCGCGGTCGCGGACGGTGCGCGGGTACCGCAGGCGGCGGTCAGCGCGCTGGGCCTGGTCGACCGGTCCACCCTGCCGCCGGTGGAGAAGCTGGTGGACCACCTGTCCGGTGCGGACACGCTGATCCTGCTGGACAACTGCGAGCACCTGCCGGAGGCGTGCGCACAGCTCGTGGCCGAACTGCTGCACCGCACCGGGCGGGTCCGGGTGCTGGCCACCAGCCGGCAGCCGCTGGGCATCACCGGCGAGTACCTGTTCCCGGTGCCGCCGCTGTCCGTACCGGATCCGCAGCGGGTACCCAACGCGGCGGCGCTGGGCCAGTACGAGGCGGTACAGCTGCTGCTGGACCGGGCGGCGGCGCTGCGGCCCGGGTTCGGCATCACGGAGACCAACCGGATCGCCGCCGCCCG
Organism: Rugosimonospora sp.; assembly: GCA_035278125.1. Lineage (GTDB taxonomy): Bacteria > Actinomycetota > Actinomycetes > Mycobacteriales > Micromonosporaceae > DATEJJ01. The sequence continues at coordinate 1,405 of DATEJJ010000067.1, read as the reverse complement.
GCTCTGCGCGCAGCTGGACGGGCTGCCGCTGGCCATCGAGCTGGCCGCCACCCGGCTGCGCTCGCTGTCCCTGGTGCAGCTGGTGGACCGGCTGGGCGGGCGGTTCGCGCTGCTGACCGTGGGCAGCCGGGACGCGCAGCCCCGGCAGCAGACGCTGCGCGCGCTGATCGACTGGAGCTACTCGCTCTGCTCGCCGGAGGAGCGGCGGCTGTGGGCCCGGCTGTCGGTCTTCGCCGGCCCGTTCGACCTGGCCGCCGCCGAGGGCGTATGCGGCGAGGGCGCGTTGTCCGGGTCGGTGTTGGACCTGCTGGACCGGCTGGTCGCGCAGTCCATCGCGATCAGCGAGAGCGAGGGGGACGGGCTGCGCTTCCGGCTGCTGGAGACCATCCGCCAGTACGGCCGGGAGCGCCTGGTCGAGCTGGGCGAGCAGGACGTGCTGCGGCTGCGGCACCGCGACTTCTACCTGGCCCGGGCGCAGCGCACCTGCGCCGCCTGGTGCGGGCCGGGCCAGCAGGCCGACCTGGAGCAGCTGCGCGCCGACCACGGCAACCTGCGCGCCGCGCTGGACCTGGCGCTGACCGACCCGGACAGCGCCGGCCCGGCCCTGGCACTGACCGCGGCGCTGCGCAACCACTGGTGCGTGGACGGGTACCTGGGCGAGGGGCGGCGCTGGCTGGACCGGGCGCTGGAGCTGCCCGGCCAGGTACCGGCGGCCCGCGCCACCGCGCTCTGGGTGGCCGCCTGGGTGTGCCTGCTGCAGGGGGACGCGGAAGTGGCGTGCGCCCGGCTGGACGAGTGCGACGCGCTGGCCGCCCGGCTGGGCGACACCGAGGCCGCCGGGTTCGCGCGCAGCCTGCGCGGTACCGCCACGCTGTTCGCCGGCCGGCTGGACGAGGCGATCGCGGACTTCGACGCCGCGCTGGCGGTGTTCCGGGCCGGCGGTTACCCGGTGGGGGAGCTGTGGGCCCTGTTCCAGCTGGGCATCTCGCTGGCGCACGCCGGGGACGGCGCCCGCGCGGACGAGGTGTGCCGGGAGTCGCTGGCGCTGTGCGAGGCGCACGGGGAGCGGCTCTGCCGCTCGTACACCTTGTGGGTGTTGGGTTTCAACACCTGGCGGCACGGCGACCCGGCGGTGGCCGCGGCGGTGACCCGGCAGGGCCTGGAGGTCCAGCGCGGTTTCCGCGACCCGATCGGGGCGGCCCTGATGATCGAGCTGCTGGCCTGGATCGCGGCCTCGCGCGCCGACTTCCCGGCGGCGGCTGGGCTGCTCGGGGCGGCCGGGGCGGTGTGGGCGGACATCGGCACCACGCTGCACGCGTTCGGGCCGCCGCTGGACAACCACCAGGCCGCGTGCGAGCGGCAGCTGCGGGCGGCGCTGGGCGACCGCGGCTTCCAGGCCGGGTAT
>DATEJJ010000066.1:0-7108 GCA_035278125.1 Rugosimonospora sp. | reverse complement strand
CAGGACCAGCAGGCCGGTGCCCGCCGAGACGAGGGCCCAGGTGGGCCAGTGAGGCAGTTCGAGCATCAGTTTTCCTCCCCGCGCTGGGTACGGGCTGCGGCGTCGAGGCGCAGCTGCGCCTCCAGACGCTCGGGCAGTTCGTCGATGTGGTCCGCGGCGATGTTCAGCAACGCGGCGATGATCGTGTGCTGCGGCACGGCGCCCTGCCGCGCGTGGAACTCGGTCTTGACCGTGTCGAAGAACCGGTCCAACGCGTCGGTGCGGGTGTAGAGGCTGCGGCGCGTCAATCTCGGCGTGCCCTCGTCGGTCAGCTCGACGGGTCGGTCGGTCGCCATGCGGGCCCCCTGGATGCCGGGCGCGGTACCGCGCACCAACAGAGTAACACTCGTAATACGCCTCACACAAGTATTACGAGTGTTACGCACCTCGGAGGATATACGGGCACCGTAGCGGCGGCCGGGCCCGCGCCGGTGGCGTTCGGGTCCGGCGTGTCGCCGTCCGGTGGGCGGCTGCAGGTCGGTGATCAAGCGGTCGCGTCCCTCCACGTCCCGACGGTGGGTGCCGGCGGCACCGTGTCCTCGGGGGTGATTGAACCGCCTGCCCATGACAGGCTGCCCGGGCGGCGTTAGCGGAAGCGTTACGGGTGCCGCGACCTGCGCTGATGCGCCGGCTGCGGCAGGGCGGGGTGGGTCAGAACAGGGCGCCGACGGGGGCGGGTTGCTCGACCCGGCCGCGGCGGCGGGCGGCGGCTGCTGCCCGGTTGGCGTCGCGTTCGCGGCGCAGCACCTCCGACGCCAGGGCCTTGACCCGCTCGAGCGCGGCGGCCGGGGAGGGTGTCACCAGCTCGGCGTCCGGGTCGACGATCGGGTCGGCCTGCATCCGCTTGAGGTCGAGGATCTCGGCCATCGGCGGGTCAGCGCCATCATCGCAGACGCAGAAGAACGCGGCGACCGGGTTGGTCTGTCCGTCGCGGGCCAGCCGGCCGATGACCTGGTGGTGCTGGGCGGGGGACCAGTCCAGCTCGCCGAACACGACCGTGGAGCACACGTCCTGCAGTCCGTTGAGGCCCGCGCCGGAGCGCAGCGACATGATCAGTACGCGGCTGTCGCCCTGGATGAAGGCCAGCCGGTTGTCCTCCTTCTGCTTCGGGCTCTCCGATCCGGTGTAGAGCACCGGGTGGTACTCGGCCAGCGCCTCCAGCCAGACCTCGTACACGTCGCGGTGCCAGCCGACCAGCAGGACCTTCTTCTCCTCCTCCAGCAGCAGCCGCACGAACTCGGCCACGAACGGCGCCTTGGACAAGTTGGTGGCGTGGCGCAGCCGCATGTCCAGCTGGCCGGCGACGGTGTAGCGGTCCTGCGGGTTGGCGTGGCTGTCGAGCACCACCCGGGCCATCTCGGCGATGCCCTTGGTCAGCTCGGCCAGCTTGGCCGTGTCGGTCTCCACCGGCTGCTCGATACGCGAGACCGGGGGCAGCTCCCGACCGACCTCCTTGCGGGTTCGGCGGATCATCAGACCCGACTCGCGCAGGTAGGTGCCCAACGCGCGGGGGTCGGAGACGACCTTGCCGCCGTGCTCGCGCAGGAACTCCTCCCGGGTGCCCAACGCATCCGGGTCCATCACCGCGATCACGGAGTGGATCTCGTCGCCGTAGTTGTAGACCGGGGTGGCGGTCAGCAGGACCCGGTACTGGGCGCTGTGGGCGATCATCCGAGCCGCGATGTACTTGCGGGGGGTCGGGCGGCCCGGAGCGTGGCCGGTGCGCAGCTCCTGGGCTTCGTCGAAGATGACGGTGCGGGCCTTGCCCTGCAGGTGGTCGCCCCACCCGCCCAGCTTGTGGTAGTTGAAGATCAGCACGTCGGGTTGCTGGCCCTGGCAGTCGCGGCGGGTGGCCGGGTCGTAGGGGCTGCCCTGGGTGACGATGTGCGTGCGCAGCCACGGGTAGTACAACCCGAGCTCGTACTTCCACTGGCGGGCCAGGTGGGTCAGGGTGACCACGACGGCGGGCAGGGCGCCCGGGTCGCACAGGATCAGGCTGCCGCTGAGCGTCTTGCCCAGCCCGACGTCGTCACCGACCAGCAGCCGCCCGGTGGCGCGCAGCATGGCCGGTACCACCAGTTGGTAGGGGCGGGGTGTCAACGCCGGCGTCATCGTCGGGTAGTCCGGCTGTTGGCCTTCCAGGATCCGCAGCACCTGCTCCTCGCCGGCGATGTAGGCGGCGGCCTGGCGTTCCAGCTCGGCCAGGCTGGACGCGCCGACCGGCTCCAGCGGGTAGCGGTCCATGAACCACTGCAGGTCCCGCGCCACCTCGGGGGTGGCGGTCAGCGTGATCATGCCGGTCTCGTCCTGGTCGACGCGGGGGAAGACCCGCTTGAGCTTCATCCGCGCGTACGCGTCGGCCACCAGCGCCCAGCAGGGCCGCCCGGCCGGCCCCTGGGCCATATACCGGAACCGTCCGTAGCTGCGGGGCATCTACAGACCTCCCCGCACCAGCAGGAACCGCAGCGGTGTGTCGTCCAGCCGCTCGGGTAGGCCGTGCACGTGCCGCGCCCGGCTGGTCACCAGGAGCAGCCCGGTCACCAGCGGGCTGGCGGCGTAGCGGCGCAACTGGCGCAGCACGTCACCGGGGGTACCGGCCAGCTTGACCTCGATGCCCAGCCCGCCGGGCAGCAGGAAGTCGATGCGGTCGCGCGGGCTGAGGACCACCTCCCGCTGGGTGGCGATGGCGGCGGCGCGCAGCACCGCCTCGATGCCGGCGTGGAACTCCCGTTCGTTGGCGTACCCGAACCGGTGCGCGCGCAGCAGATCCAGCACCTGGTCGACGTCGACCGTGGGGTGCGGTGGGGCGGCGGGCGGGAAGGGGGCGTGGGAGTCAGCCACGGTAGGGCTCCTTGAGCGTGAAGCGGGTGCAGGAACAGGTGGGGGTGCGGCAGGCCCCGGCGAGGTTGCGTCCGGAGCAGGTGGCGCCCGGGCCGGTCGGGATCGGCCGATGGGTGGCGTCGGCGTGGCGTGCGCGCAGTTCGCCGCACTGGCACAGATCCAGCCACGACTGGCCGGGCCGGGCGGCCAGGCACACCTCGGTGTGCAGCCGCCGGTCCGCCGCGCTGGCCGCCTCGCTCACTGGCCGAGGACCTCCGTGCGGCCGCCGACCGGTGCGGCGTGCGCCGTGGCCAGTTCGGCCAGTTGGGCGCGCACCGCCGCCTCGACGTGCGCCGGCAGGTCCCACGGCAGGATCTGGTTGCCCGGGCACGGCACCGGGTGTGGCAGGGCGCGTACGTTGGCCAGGACCAGGTGGTGCGCCCGGCGGGCGGCGGTGCCGTGCCGGGCCTGGTCCCACGGTGCGCAGCAGATTCCGTCCGGGCCCGTCGTCGCCGGGTGGACGTCGACCAGCTCCGCCACGGCGATCACGGCGCCGAGCGCGAGCAGTGCCGGCCCGCTGGCTGCCCGGCCGGCGCGCCACAGCCCCGGGTAGCCGCCGAGGGCGGCGAATGCGAGCCGTGCCGGCAGGTCCGGCAGGTCGTAGCCGCTGACCGATAGTCCACTGTGGATGGCGATGTCGCCGCGGTGGGCCAGGGTGCGGCCCCGGTTCTCCACCGGCTTCCATCCGGCGCCGATCGCGCACGCGTGCGGCTGCTGAACGGTACACGCCTTCATGGCGGCCCTTTCTGGTCGATCGCAGGGAGGTACTCGGTCGCGGCCCGATGCCCCGGGCCCGCGGTCACATCCGCAGCGGGTCCGGCGGGTGCGCTTGGGCGGCGCGGGCCGCGCGACGCTCGACCACCAGCGCGGCGACGATCACCGTCGCGCCGGCGGCGACCACGACGCCCAGCCCGGCTGGGCTGGCGATGGTGGCGGCGAGCACGGCGGCTACCAGCAGCACCCCGATGTGCAGGCTCTGGTCGAGCAGGTACGGGGCCTCGGCCCACTCGTCGCAGCCCTTGATGCGGATGAGCAGGCGTACCGGCCAGCGGCGGTCGATGACGGCGTGGGTGGTGCCCGACGCGGCCAGGGCCGCGGCCGTGCCCGCCCAGCCCAGCGGGGTGACCACGGCGACCAGGCCGAGCGCGGTGGCCTGGGTGGCGAGGTAGGTCGCGGTGTGCCGGGCGCAGGCTGTCCATCCGGTCCACGGGTGGGTACCGGTGGCCAGCCGGTCCCGGGTGGGGCTGCCCTTGGCCAGGCTGTCGCGGCGAAGCTGCACCACGTGGTCACCGAGATGGTGGCCGGCGAGCAGGGCGGCGAACGAGGCGGCCGCGACGGCGGCGGCAGCGACCGAGGCCATCACCGACCACCGGTCGATGCGGCGACCACCGGACCGTCGGCGAAGTGCTCGGCCCGTTCGGCCACGTAGCCGACCCGGTCGGCGACCACGGCGGCGACCTCGCCCGGGCAGACCGCCTCGACCACGACCAGGGCGTCGGCCGCCGCGTTGAGCGCGGCGTGCACCGCGTCCCACCACTGGTTGGGGTCGCGCCACCCGTCCGGAGCGTGGAACTCGACCACCTGCCGAATCGTGTCGGCCACGGCGCCGCCGGCCGCCTGCACGCGCAGTGCCCGGAAGGCCAGCCCGGCGGGCCCGGACAGTGCGGGCCCGACCCGCCGGTCGAGGATGGCCGAGGTACCGGCGATGGTGGATGCGAGGTCGCGGCCCTGCCGGGCCGGGCGGCTCTCCCACAGTCGCAGCGCGCGGGCGGCCGCGCCGGGTAGGGCGGTCTCGGCGAACACGGCCGCGGTGATGACCACGTCGACGGCCTCGCTGGCCACATCCGCCGCGCTGTGCGTGATGCCCTTGCGAGGGTTGGCGCCGAGCAGGCCGATGACGGCGGCGGCCAACTCGCCGGTCTCCTCGGCCAGCTTCAGCCCGCGGACGATCAGGGTCGGTACACCGGCCAACTCGGGCCGGGTGTGCGCGTCCAGGCGGTCTTTGATGCGCTGCACCGCCACGATCACAGGCTCGGCGATCACCCGCGGACCTCCGCCCACCGCGTCTGGAATGCCGCCGGCAGATCCGCCGCGACGTCGTCGCGGGCACCCAGGTACGCGCCGGTGTCGACGTCGGTGTCGACCAGCCGCAGCTCGTAGCCGTCGGCGAGCATCCGGCACACGGCGGCCAGGAACTGCCCCATGACCACCTCGACCGGGTCGGGCCGCTCGGCGTGCTCGTCGACGAGCCGCTGCAGGCGGGACAGCAGGTCGCGCTGCGCGTCGGTGTCGCAGTCGGCCTCGCTGCCCAGCAGTTCGTGCAGCGCGTCGCCGCCCAGGTCGAGGTCCGGGTTGTCCTTCGGGGACAGCCGGACCGGGCCGGGCCCGGCGTCGCCGTCGATCATCACCAGGACGCTGAACGCGGCCCCTTCGAGCCGGCGGCGGGTGCTGGTGTCGCCGAACTCGGGCGGCAGGCTGCCGCACCAGGTTCGGCCGTTGTGGACCAGGTCGAAGACGACATCGTGCAGGTCCGCTGTGGCGGCGGGCATTTCGGTTACCTCCCAGAAGGGTTGGGGCTGTGCCGGGTCGTGGCGTCCGGACGGGATGTCGCGGGTAGGGAAGTGGGTGTGGTCAGGCCGTAGCGGCGCTCAGTTCGCGCAGCACGTCATCCAGCTCGGCCGGGGTGACCAGCACGTCGCGGGCCTTGGACCCCTCGGCGGGACCGACCACGCCGCGGTCTTCCATGAGGTCCATGAGCTGGCCGGCCTTGGCGAACCCGACGCGCAGCTTGCGCTGCAACATCGAGGTGGAGCCGAACTGGGAGGTGACGACCAGTTCGATGGCCTGGCACAGCAGGTCGGTGTCCTCGCCGGCTTCGCCGCCCTCGATGACGGTCAGGTGCCGGGCTTTGCCCTCCGTGGCGGTGACGTCGGAGCGGAACTCGGGCTGGCGCTGCGCCTTGCAGCACGCCACCACCTCGGCGATCTCGGCCTCGGTGACCCAAGCGCCCTGGATGCGGACCGGTTTGGCCTGCCCGACCGGCAGGAACAGCCCGTCGCCGGCGCCCAGCAGCTTCTCGGCGCCCGGCTGGTCGAGGATGACCCGGGAGTCGGCCAGGGAACTGGCCTTGAACGCCAGCCGGGACGGCACGTTGGCTTTGATCAGCCCGGTGACGACGTCGACCGAGGGGCGCTGTGTGGCCAGCACCAGGTGGATGCCGGCGGCCCGGGCGAGCTGGGTGATCCGCACGATCGCGTCCTCCACCTCGCGCGGCGCGACCATCATCAGGTCCGCCAACTCGTCGATGACGACCAGCAGGTACGGGTACGGCCGCAGCACCCGGTCGCTGCCGGCCGGGGTCCGGACCTGCCCGGCCCGCACCTTGCGGTTGTAGTCGTCGATGTGCCGGCAGCCGGCCGCGGCGAGGTCGTCGTAGCGCATGTCCATCTCGCGCACCACCCAGTCCAGCGCGTCCGCGGCCTTCTTGGGGTTGGTGACGATCGGGGTGACCAGGTGCGGCACGTCGGCGTACCCGGCCAGCTCCACCCGCTTCGGGTCGACAAGCAGCAGCCGCACCTGCTCCGGGGTGGCTCGGGACAGGATCGAGACGATGATCGCGGACAGCGCTCCGCTCTTGCCGGCGCCGGTGGCGCCGGCGATCAGGATGTGCGGCATCTTCGCGAGGTTGGCCAGCACGATGCCGCCCTCGACGTCTTTGCCAAGCGCCACCACCAGCGGATGCTTGTCCCGCAGGGCCTCCCGGGAGCGCAGCACGTCGCCGATGAGCACGTTGTCCCGTTCGGCGTTGGGTAGCTCGATGCCGACCGCGCTCTTGCCCGGGACCGGGCTGAGGATCCGCACCGAGTCGCACTTGACGGCGTATCCGATGTTCTTGGCGAGCTGCTCGATCCGCTCGACCTTGACCCCGTCGCCGAGGACCACCTCGTAGCGGGTGACGGTCGGGCCGCGCCGGTGCCCGGTCACCTTGGCGTCCACCTCGAACTGGGTGAACACGCCGGTCAGGGCGGCGATCACCGCGGCGGTGTCGGCGCTGCGGTCGGTTGGTGCCGGCGCTGCGGCCAGAAGGTCCAAGGTGGGCACCCGGTAGCCGCTGGTCTCGACCGGGGCCGGACCCGCCGGTGTGGGCGCGCGTGCCGGTGCCGGCCGGCGTGGCCGGGACGACTGCCCG
>DATEJJ010000065.1:0-2934 GCA_035278125.1 Rugosimonospora sp. | reverse complement strand
CGTCGTGCTCGCTGTGCAGCTCGCCCTCGGGCGCGGCGGCCAGGACCAGCGCCCGGGTGGCCGCCGAGCTGGCGCACACCCAGATGGTCGCGCCCGGCCAGCGCCTCGCCTCCCGGGCCAGCTGGGCGAGCGGGAGCAGCGCGGGCATCCCGCTGACCGCCAGGTGGGTGGCGTCCACCACCAGCGCGGACGGCTGGTCGGCCAGGCAGTCGCGCAGCGACACCACCGCGTCCACCACCGAGGACTCGTCCAGCGTGCCGAACAGGCTGACCACGGCCACGGGGAGGCGCCGCCGCACCTGGCAGACGAGCGGACTCGGCACCGTACGCCACCTTCCGTAGCACCGCACTACACTCCCGCCGCGCGGCTACCCGCCCCGTACCGCATTGACACGCGTGGACCGGGGCTGTTTTGGTGCCCACAGGTTCGCACATGACGGCGCGGTCGGCAGCGGACGCGAACGCATGGAGATTCACCTTCGGATCTCCTTCGTGCCCACCCGGGTACGAGCAATAATGCGTCGGACTGGAGCGGTACTCAGACGGCGAGGCGGTACTTCATGACCGGGGCGAAGTCATGGCTGCACGTCGACGAGGTCGAGAGCGAGCCCGGCGTCCACCTGCTGCGGATCAGCGGTGAGCTGGACCTCGGCACGATCGGTGGGCTGCAGTCTGGGGTGGAGCAGCGGGTCACGCCCGGGGCACGGGTGGTACTGGACCTGGAAGGGCTGCGCTTCTGCGACTCCACCGGGCTGGGCGCCATCATCAAGCTGCACCGGCGCCTGGCCGACCTGGGCGGCGTGCTCGCCCTGGCCGCGCCCGGGCAGCGGGTCCTCGACGTGCTCGGCATCAGCGGCGTCGACCAGGTGATCGGCGTGTACCCGTCGACCGCCGCCGCCACCCGCGCCGTGCGGCTACCGGCCCCGCCCGCCTGACCCTGCTCAGTCCGCGACGGCCTGCAGCGCGAGCAGGCACGCCTCGTCCTCGCGCGGCTGCAGGCACGCGTCGAGCACTCCGGGCAGCCCGCGACGCCGGGCCGCGTGCCGCAGCCGGGTCAGCAACGTCTGCAACGGATCGGCGGGAGCGCCGCCGTCGACCGCGTCGGTGCGGCCGTACACCACGCCGTCGGTGAAGCACGCGACGATGTCGCCGGGGCGCAGCCGCAGCTCGCTCTCCGCGAAGCTGGGCGCGGGCAGCAGGCCCAGCGCCACCCCGGCCGGGCGGTCCAGCAGCCGCGCCTGGCCCGCGGTGAGCACCGCCGGCGACAGGTGCCCGGCCTGCGCCCAGACCAGGCTGGCGGAGGCCGGCACGTACCGCGCGACCAGCACGCTGGCCAGCGGCGGCTCCGCGTCCCGGCGCAGCTCGCTGTTGAGCAGGTCCAGGATCTGCGCCGGCGAGCGGCCGGCCACGCCCATCGCCCGGATCGGGTACAGCAGCCGGGACATGGTGGCCGCGGCCTGGACGCCGCTGCCGAAGATGTCCCCGATCACGAGGAGCACGTCGCCGCCGGGCAGCACGGTCGCGTCGCAGAAGTCCCCGCGCACGTCCGCCAGCCCCTCGGGCAGCAGGTGCCGGCCGGCCACCCGGGCACCGGCCACCTCGAAGCCCAGCTCGGAGGTCGGGTACAGCACCTCGCGCATCTGCTGGGTGAGCGCCTGCTGTACGCCGAGCCGGATGCGCTGCTCGGCCAGTTGCTGCTGCACCCGGCGTACCTGGTCCTGGGCCAGCCGCTCGTCGCTCACGTCCTGCACCAGACCGCCCGCGCCGCCGGCCCGCCCGCGCGGGTCCAGCCGCGGCTCCACCACCGCCCGCAGGTACCGCACCTGGCCGCCGCGCCGGATGCGGAACTCGGCGCTGCCCTCCACGCCCCGCTCCACCACCCGGCGCAGCAGGCTCTCCACCGCCGGGGCGTCGTCGGCCAGGGCCAGGCCGGGCAGCTGGTCCAGGGGCAGCGGGCCGCGGGCCGGGTCCCGGCCGAGTACCGCGTACATGCCCGGCGACCAGTACACCTCGGCCGAGCCGAAGTCCCAGTCCGCCCAGCCGGAGCGGCCCAGCACCTCCATCCGCACCATCTGCTGCTCGCGCCGCAGCTCACGGTCCAGCCGCTGCCAGGTGACCACGAGCCGGTCGCCGATCCGGATGGCCCGGCGGCTGATCACGATCTGCTGCGGCCGCCCGTCCACCACCACCGTCTCCGGTACCGCGTCACCGCGGAACCCGACGCCGTCGCCGAGCACCCGCCGGTACGAGTCGAAGACGCCGCTGGCCACCTGGTACGGGTACAGGTCGAGCAGGCGCCGGCCGGTGATGTCCTGCGGCTTGCGACCGGTACCCTCCGCGGCCGGCGGGTTGCAGTGCTCGATCACGAAGTCCACCACGGCACCGGACTCGTCGCGTACCGGCGCCAGCACCTGCGCCGGCGTGTACGCGATGTCCAGCACCACGGACAGCCAGCGCAGCCCGTCCCCGACCGGGCCGGGTGAGCCGGCCGGGTGCTCCCAGAGCCGGGCCGCCTCCCGCTCCGCCGCACCGGCCAGCGCGCTGAGGTACCGCTGCTCCCGCTCGTCGAAGGCGCGCGGCTCGGGCCAGATCAGCGCGACCGCGCCGGCCACCCGCTCGCCCACCCGTACCGGGAAGATGGCGCGCGCCGGGCCGGGCCCGATCAGCAGGTAGTCGGACTGGTCGGCACCGGACAGCCAGACCGGCCGGCCCAGCCGTACCACCTGGCCCATCGCCGTCTTGACCCCGGAGGGTACCCGCTGCCAGTCGCTGGCCACCTGGTCCGGCCAGCCGGCGGTGGCGAGCTGGCGCAGCGCGCCGTCCGCCTCCCACAGGTACACCACCACCGCCGACGCGTGCAGCGCGCCCAGCCCGTCCCGCAGCAGCGTGTCGGCCAGTTCGGCCATGGTGCCCGCCGCCTGGGCGGCCGTGGCCG
>DATEJJ010000064.1:0-5161 GCA_035278125.1 Rugosimonospora sp. | reverse complement strand
GTGCGTGGCGGCGTCGGCGCGGCCCCGCTGTTCGTCCAGGTGCGCGGCGCGTACCTCGTCGCGCGCCTGGCGCACCTGCGGGTCGGCCTCGACGGCGTCCCGGAACCGGCGCTGCGCGTCCCGCACGCTGGCCTGGTAGCTGTCCCGCTCGATCTGCGCGCGCTCCGCCTGGCGCGGATCGGGCCCCTGCTCGTGGGAGAACAGGCTGCTCAGCCGCGCCCGGATGCGCTCGACGAGGCCACCCCGGGTGTCACCGAGTACGCGGTGCGCGCCGGGCTCGGTGCGGCCTAGCTGTTCTCCGCCAGCGCCGCCTCGCCCTCCTCGCACATCCGGTGCAGCTCCGCCTCGTTCGGCAAGGTGGTGTGTAGATCCTCCCGGGCTGTTGTCTCCGCCTCCGCCCTGGAGATCACTCGGAGGCTCTGCTGCTTCTCCTCGTCGAACAGGAACATCGCCCCCGCTCTCCGGTCGAACGTCCACACCTGTCTCGTGCTGTTCCACAGCACCGTTCTCGGTGGGCCGGGGGTCACCTCGCTGCACAGCAGGCTCCGCGGCGGGTGGACCTTCGCCTCCGTGCTGTAGATCGCGTGGTAGTAGAACTTGGCCTGGTTCATGGAAAAGTCCTATCGTTTCGGCGCGCGGGAAGTCGTCACGGGTCAGGCCATGCTCGGCGATGACCGACGCGAACGTCTTCCCTTCCGCGTGGATACCGGCGGAGTATTCGTCCCACACGGACGGTTGGATCCAGTCCGCGAACCCCCGGTTCTTGGGGGCCGGCAGCCCATTCTGGTCGACGGGAACGTGCTCGGGCAGGCCGTACTCGCGGTTGATGGCCAAAATCTTGAGGTACGCGTCCACCCGCTGTACCGCGGGCAACTGCTCCTGCCGTACCTGCTCGTACAGGTCGTGGGTCAGCTTGCCGGCGGCCCAGGAGCGGTCGGTGGGGAACTGCAGCTCGAACAGGTGCCCGCCGGGCTCCCGCAGCGTGACGTTCAGCCCGTAGAACCGGTTCCCCGCCTGCCAGAAGTTCTTGACCGCCTGCTGGGGATCGATCGGCCCGCCGTCCTCGGCCCGGTACCCGAGCCCGCCGAGTTCGTGCAGGACGGACAGGACCCGGCCGCCGGTGTAGGCGCCCTCCGGGATTTCCAGGGAGAACCGGACGATGTCGTTGGCCTGTCCGAGGAACGTGTCGACGGAGAGCGGCGTTCCCTTGATCTCGGCCTCGAGCGCGTCCGAGACGTACTTGCGCGCCAACGATTCCGGGCTCTTCACCCGGCGGTCCTCGCCCACCAGGCGGGCGTGGCCCTGATCGCCGCCGAGCGCCTGGTCGACCCGGTGCGCCGCGTCCTGCAGGTGCGCCATCACCGAATCGGCGATCGCCCGGGTCGCCGGACCCACCGCCTCCAGTATCTTCGACTGGATATCCGGCGCGAGTTCGCTGAGGATCCGCTGCTCGATCTCCTGCGCCGACGGGGCCGGCTGGTGCGGCTGTTCCCCGGTCGGGTGTGGTGGCTCCGCGCCGGGCGGTCCGCCCGGTGGGTCGTGGCGCGGGCCGCCCGCCAGCTTGCTGTCGAGGTGCGCGCTGCGCGGGAACCGCGGGCCGCCCTCGCTGACCGGCTTGACGCCCTTCCAGTCCGCGCCCAGCATGGCGCGCTTGCCGAGCCAGGTCGCCCCGGCACCGTGCTCGCCGTTCCAGCCGGCCCGGCTCACCTCCAGCGGTGTCGGGTAGTCGGCGCTGCCGAACGGATGCCGCGCGGCCCGGTCCAGGATCTCCTGCCCCGACTCGTACTGCCGGTTGATCTCGTGCAGCAGCCGCTCCGGCGTGTCCACCCCGTACCGCTGGCCTAGCGCTTCTATGTCCACAGTGGAGTCACCGGTACGCCAGCGCTCGACCGCCTCCGCGTCACCGGCCAGGCCCCGCATCTCGGTACGCAGCCGGCCGAACACGTTCTCCGCCCGGTGCTCGCTGCCCGGCGCCCAGTCGTACCCGTCCCGCGCCCACGCGTACCCGCCGACGGTACTGGCCGCGTGTACCTCGATGTGGTCCACGCCCGAGTAGCGGTACCAGTCCTCCAGGTACCGGTTCCACTCGCGGGCGAAGCCGCTGCCCTGCATGTCGTCGGACATCCGCAGGCTGACGTGCTCCACGTAGAGGCTGCCGTCGTAGTCGCGGTGGAACACCCGCACGATCCGGCCGACCATGCCCCGCTCCGGGTGCATGATGTCCAGCCGTACCGTCACATCGTTGCGGAACGCGCTGACCGGATGGTCGTCCGCGACGCTCAGCCGTACCCGCATCCCCGCGAATTCGTGGCCCTCCAGCTCGCGGGCGAACGCCTCGCGGATCTGCGGCTCCCATCGCGCCGCCTCCTCGTCGGAGCTGGGGATCAGCTCATCCAGGGAGGGCCGCCGGCCCTCCCGCTCCCACGGCGGGTCGTGCCAGATCTCGTCGTGGGTGGAGTGGTCGCGGCCGTCGCCCAGCGCCGTCGATTCGGTGGTACCGTGCGGCGCCGCGTGCTCGGGCGGCTGCTCCAGCTCGTGCACCGGGTAGCCGGCCCGCGACAGCTCGCGGTCCAGGCCGGCCAGGTCGGTGCGCGCGCGCAGCTGCGCCTCGGCACTGTCCGCGGACCAGAATTCCCGCATCAGGTACCGGCGCTCGTTCAGCCGCGCGTCGGTCAGTGTGTCCACATGGGACTCGGTACGCGGTGCCGGCTCCTGGCTGCCGAACAGGTTGGCGATCCGGCTCACCGCCCGGCGGATGAGCCCCTGCGGCTCGGGGCGGTGGGCGGCGGCCGCCTCGTGCTGAAGCCCCTCGGTGATCCCGTGTACCCACGCCCGGCCCAGCTGCTCGTGCGCCACCCGGTCGTTGACCCGCAACACGTGCGGGTCGGCGGCGGTACCGCGGTGCGGCTCGGTACGCGCCACGTCGCCGAGATCGTGCGTGACCTCGGGCCGGAAGTAGTGCACCTGACCGTCGGCGGTCTCCACCCGGACCAGGTTGCCCTCGGGTTCGACGCGTACCACGGACCCGTTGCCGAAGTCCTCGGGCAGCACTTCCCGGGCGGCTTCGCGGAACTCGCCGTGCCACACGTCGGGTAGGTGCGGCGGGCGGCTCTCGGGTACGGCCGTGCCGCCCCCTTCGCCGCCGTACGAGGTGCCGAACGGGCCGCTCTGCGCCTTCTCCCAGTGCTCCGGCCCGGTACCGGCAGCCCCGCCCTCCTGCCGGCCGATCAGGTTGTTGACCCCGGATGGCTGGCTGATCTCGCCGCTGCGGTCCGACTGGATCCAATCGCTGCCGCCAAAGTCATCGGCACCGGGCTCAAAGCGACCGACGTTCTCGGGTGGGTTCTCACCGATAGCCACCCGACCGGAATCGCTGACCCAGACCTTGTCCTTCGGCGCAAGGACGTCGGTACCCATCCGGCGCGCCAACTCTCGCGCGAAGCTGGTTGGCGCCCGGCTCGGTGGATCGACCGCCGTGGGCAGGGCGCGGTGATCCACGCCTGCGTCGCAGCTGAGCACCACGATTTTGGAGCGCCCCTGTAGCCCGTCATGTCCGTCCACAATAGACTTAACTAGTCGTGCCACCTCGACATGGCTCAGCCGTTCCTCGCCGAACACGCCAGCGAAGTTGGTCCCGCTGTGCTCGCCGTGCATCGCTACGACCAACCAGTCCGGGTGCGCACTGGCCAGCATCTCGGAAGGGCCGCGCAACGGGTCGTCGGGCGGCACAAGGCTGATGACCCCGTGCGCCTCGTCGATGTGCGAAAGGCCGGAGATCCGGTCGACGTAGTCTGAGTGCAGGCCGAAGTGGTCGATCAGCAGGTCGTCGGTGGCGCATGGGAACTGTTCGCGGCCCGTCTCGATGCCAGTCGCGTAGTGCGACGCGATCTGGCCGCCGTTCAGTTTGCGCGCCAGTTCCGAAGCGAAGTCCTGCCGGTACGCGGCCTGCTGATCCGACGTCAACTCGTCGAAACTGCGCGCGCCCGCGTCGCGTACCCACGCGTCTCGATATGCCGGCTCTATGCTCCGAGCGATCGAACTCAGCGTGCTCGGCTCGCCGCAGCGCGCCCGGAACTGCGACTGCATGTCGGCCGGAATGCTGTCGATGGCGGCCCGGACAGCCTCGTGGTTGGGGGGTAGTGCCGCGTCCGCGGCGTTCTTGGTGCGCGGCAGGTCTGTCCGCAACGGCTGGTCGTTGGGCAAGCGCCGGGATGCCTGTTCGCCGGCTATCTCCTTGAGGCTCGTGGACGCGTGCAGCGTGCCGTCGGCGAGCATGACCGCGGTCGCGGTGCGGCCCGCGCGGGCGAGGTAGGTGTCCTTGACGTTCGCGCCCTCGAACCACTGGTGCAGCGCCTCAACCTCCCGCTGGTGGAGTACGTCCACCAGTTTGAGCGCCGCCTCGTGGGTGGCCGCACGCGCCTCGGGGCTGTCCGCGCCGCGCGGGTAGTCCTCGACCGGGAAGCGCTCGAAATGCTGCTCGTAGCTGACGCGCTGGATGTCCAGGGTCTGGATGTTCCGGCCGTCCTTCGTCCACTCCAGGTGCGCCTGTTCGGTGTGCTGGGCCAGGTCGCCGCGTGGTCGCACCTCCGGCGGCCGCGTATCGGCGAATGACACGGTGTCCGGCGCGGCATGCTCACCGCCACCCGAGATCCCGGCATCACCATGGCTGAGGGCGTCGATGTGTCGCGGGCCGTCACCGAACATCTCGGCCAGCCGCGTCTCCAGCGCGGCATGGTCGAGCACCTGGGTCGGCCGCGCTCCCTCCGGTGGTGCCTCGGCGAAGTGCTCCTCGATGAAGTTCCTTACCTCGGCCGCCTCCGGCCGGTCCTTCGTTTCGCCGATCGACAGGCCCAGCATGCGCCGCGCCCAGGACTCCACGGCGTGGACAGCCTCAGGCGAGTGCGGATCCCAGTCGGTACGGCCGAGGTGCCGGTCCAGTACCTCACCGAGCAGTCCGCGCCCGCGCTCGTAGGCGGCCGCTTCCGCGGGGGTCCGCCCGCTGGCATCCGCGGATACCCAGTGCTCGGAGGACGCTGTCGCGCCCCGGTCGTCCAGTGCCGGCCGCGCGTCCTCGACAGCCGCGTGCTGGGCCGCGACCTCGGCCGCCTTGACCGGGAACCTGCCCAGCTCGGTCAGCTTGGCGCGGATGCCCGCGTCGTCC
>DATEJJ010000063.1:0-6521 GCA_035278125.1 Rugosimonospora sp. | reverse complement strand
CAGCCAGGCCACCTGGCGCAGCAGCGTGGTCTTGCCCACGCCACCGGGTCCGCGCACGTACACCACGCCACCGCTACCGCCCGCTCCGCCGCCGATCGGGCCCGCGACGCCGGGGCTCAGGCCCGTGCCGCCCGGGCTCGGGCCGGTGTCGCCGGTGCTGCCGGACCCGCCGAGCAGCGACTGGAACAGGGTCAGCTCAGCCTGGCGGCCGACGAAGGAGCGGCGGCGGGCGGCGGTCAGCTGATCGGCAAGGGCTGCGGGCAACGGCGCTCCCGATCGCAGGGTGGCAGCGGATCAGCACACATTGTGGCGCCGCCGGGCGGTGCGGGTTGCCGAACAGGGGAGATCGCACCTGGACGGGTGAGGGGCGAGCCGCCCGTGGGCGGGGCTTTGGGCCGTCCACGGGCGGGGTCTCGCGCGCCCGGCTGCCAGCCTACCTGCTATACGTCCGTCTAGGACGCACGTCTAGCTGCCGGGTAGCATGGTGGACATGGGTCACCGTGAGGACCTGCTCGCCGGGGCCAGGCGCTGTCTGCTGGAGAAGGGGTACGCGCAGACCACCGCCCGGGACATCGTCGCCGCCTCCGGCACCAACCTCGCCTCCATCGGCTACCACTACGGGTCCAAGGACGCGCTGATGACCGCGGCGCTGTTCCAGGTGCTGGAGGAGGCGGCGGCGCAGCTGCGCCAGGCGCTCGACGGCGACGAGCCGGGCGAGGAGGTGCGGGCGGGGGAGCCGGACGGGCCGGGCGAGCGGTTCGCGGCGGCCTGGGCCCGGCTGCTGGAGTCGTTCGCCGCCCGGCGCGAGGTGTGGGCGGCCACCTTCGACGTGCTCGCGCAGGCGGACCGGGTACCGCCGCTGCGGCAGGCCGTCTCCGAGGGGCTGCAGGACGGGCGTACCGCCTGGGCCACCCTGCTGTCCACTGTGGAGGAAGCGGCCGGCGACGGCGCCGAGCCGGCCGAGCCCGGACCGGTGGGGCGGCACGCGCAGGCGGTGGGCGCGCTGTGCCAGGCGCTGGTGTCGGGCGTCATGGTGCAGTGGCTGGTGGACCCGCAGCGCGCACCGTCCGGCGAGGACCTGGTCGACGCGCTGCGCGCGATCGCCGCGGCGCTGAGCTAGCGGGTGCAGTCGGCGCAGGTACCGAAGATCTCCAGGGTGTGCGCCACGTCGGTGAAGCCGTGCTCGGCCGCCTGCCGCTCGGCCCACCGCTCCACCGCCGGGCCCTCCACCTCCACCGTGCGCCCGCAGGAGCGGCAGACCAGGTGGTGATGGTGCTGCTCGCGGCCGCAGCGGCGGTACAGCTGCTCCCCGTCGGGCAGCCGCATCTGGTCCACCTCACCCGCCTCGGCCAGCAGCTGCAGCGTGCGGTACACCGTGGTCAGCCCCACCTTGGCACCCCGGTCGCGCAGGTCGGCGTGCAGCTGCTGGGCGCTGCGGAACCCATCGGTACCCTCCAGCAGCGCCAGCACCTCGGCACGCTGCCGGGTGTTGCGGGTGGTGCCGGGTACGACACGGGCCACGTGTTCTCGCTCCTCGCTGCGACGCTGTCTCCGTCCCGCGAGTCTACGGCGCGCCGGCCGCCTCCTGCGCCAGGTGGATGGCCGGCATGCAGGCGGCGTACCCGTCCCGGGCGGCGGCCAGCGCCCGCGGCCCGGGCCAGGACCAGACCTCGTCGTTGAACACCTCCACCTCCACCGGGTCCGCGTACCCGGTGGCGAGCACCGCCTCGGCCAGCCGGCGCAGCTCGACGCAGCCGGTACCGGGGATGCCCCGGCCGGTGAGCACGCCGGCGGGCAGCGGGGTGACCCAGTCCGCCAGCTGGAACGTGGCGATCCGGGTACCGGCCCGGGCGATCTGCGCGTACACCTGGTCGTCCCACCACAGGTGGTACGTGTCCACCGCCACCCCGACGGTCGCCACCGGGTACCGCTCGGCGATGTCCAGCGCCTGCGCCAGGGTCGAGATGACGCACCGGTCCGCCGCGTACATCGGGTGCAGCGGCTCGATCGCCAGCCGCACCCCGGCGCCGGCCGCGTGCGGGACCAGCTCGCCGATGGCGTCCCGCACGTGCGCCCGGGCACCGTCGATGTCCCGGCTGCCCTCGGCCAGCCCGCCGCAGACGAGTACCAGTACCGGCGCGCCGAGGGTGGCCGCCTCGTCGATCGCGCGGCGGTTCTCGTCGTACCAGCCGGGGGCGGCGAAGAACCCGCCCCGGCACAGGGTGCTGACCCGCAGCCCGGCCGCCCGTACCGCCGCCGCGGTGCGCGCCAGCCCGTACCCGGCGACCTCCTCGCGCCACAGCCCCACGGCCCGTACCCCGGCCGCGGCGCAGCCGGCCAGCATCTCCGGCACCGGCCAGTACTTCGCGGTGGCCTGGTTGAACGAAAATTCGGTCACTGAGCCACTCCGGCCACCGTGAAGTACGCGCGGGCCCGCGCGGCGGCCAGGTCCGGGTCGGGCAGCAGGCCCGCCTCATCCGCGAGGACCAGCAGCCGGGCCAGGTGCGCCGGGGAGCGTCCCGCCTGCAGCCCGCCCACCATGGTGAAGTGCCGCTGGTGCCCGGCCAGCCAGGCGAGGAACACCACGCCCGTCTTGTAGAACGGGGTCGGCGGGCCGAACAGGTGCCGGGCCAGCGGCACGGTGGGCGCGAACACCGCGTCGTACCGGCCCAGGTCGCCCTCGTCCAGGGCCCGCAGCGCGGCCGCGGCGGCCGGCGCGATGCTGGCGAAGACGCCCAGCAGGGCGTCCGAGTGGCCGGCCGCGTCGCCCCGGATCAGCTCCGGGTAGTGGTAGTCGTCGCCGGTGTAGAGCCGCACCCCGGCCGGCAGCGCGCCGCGCAGCCACACCTCGAACTCACTGTCCAGAAGGGACAGTTTGATGCCGTCCACCCGGTCGGCGTGCGCCTTCACCAGCTCCACCACGGTGGCGCCCGCCTCCGCCGGGTCGGCCGAGCCCCAGTACCCGTGCAGCGCCGGGTCGAACATCGGGCCCAGCCAGTGCAGGATCGCCGGCCGGGCGCACCGGGCCAGCAGCCGGCCGTACACGGCCAGGTAGTCCTCGGCGTCGCGGGCCGCGGCGGCCAGGTGCCGGCTGCACATGAGGACCGGCGCCACCCCGGCGTCGAGCACGTCGGCCAGCTGCCCGGTGTACGCCTGCTCGATCTGCGCCAGCGACGCGGGGCCGGGCGGGAGCTGGTCGGTGGCCACGCCGGCGGCGATGCGCCCGCCGACCGCGCGGGCCCGCTCGCCACTGCGGCGGATCAGCTCCCGGGTGGCCGGGTAGTCCAGCCCCATGCCCCGCTGCGCCGTGTCCATCGCCTCGGCGACGCCCAGCCCGTACCGCCACAGGTGCTCCCGGAAGGCGAGGGTCGCGTCCCAGTCCAGGACCGCCGGGGCGCCGGGGACGTTGTCCGCCGACGGATCCGCGACCACGTGCGCCGCGGCGTACGCGACCCGGCTGCGCGCGGGGGGCCCGGGCGGGTACCCGTTCCCGCCGCGCACCTGGTACCGCTGCCCGCCGGGCAGGGTGACCGCGGCACCCATTCAGGACACCTCGACCCGGCGGCCCTCGCGCGCCGAGCGCAGCGCCAGTTCGGCCAGGCGTACCCCGCGCGCGGCGGCGTCGAAGTTCCACGGGAACGGCGTGCCGTCCACCACGTGCCGCAGGTACGCCTCCCACTGCACCTTGAACCCGTTGTCGAACGGCTCGTTGTCCGGCACCGGCTGCCACTGGGCCAGGTAGTCCTGCGGGTCGGGCACGTCCGGGTTCCACACCGCCCGTGGGGTGGCCGCGCGGTGCTGCGCCACGCACCCGCGCAGCCCGGCCACGGCCGAGCCCTCGACCCCGTCGACCTGGAACTCCACCAGTTCGCCGCGGTGTACCCGCACCGCCCAGGAGGAGTTGACCTGCGCGACCACGCCGCCGGCCAGCTCCAGGATGGCGTACGCGGCGTCGTCGGCGGTGGCCTGGTACGCCTCGCCGCGCTCGTCGACCCGGCCGGGGATGTGCGTGGTGACGTGCGCGGTGACCGCCCGCACCGGGCCGAACAGGTGCTCCAGCAGGTAGTTCCAGTGCGGGAACATGTCCAGCGTGATGCCGCCGCCGTCGGCCTGCCGGTAGTTCCACGAGGGCCGCTGCGCGCTCTGCCAGTCGCCCTCGAAGACCCAGTAGCCGAACTCGCCGCGCACCGACAGGATCCGGCCGAAGAAGCCGCCGTCCACCAGCCGCTTCAGCTTGCGCAGCCCGGGCAGGAACAGCTTGTCCGCGACCACGCCGTGGCGGGTGCCGGCCGCGGCGGCCAGCCGGCACAGGTCCGCCGCCGCCTCGGCCGACTCGGCCAGCGGCTTCTCGGTGTACACGTGCTTGCCGGCCTCGATCGCCTTGCGTACCGCCTTCTCCCGCTCGCGGGTGACCAGCGCGTCGAAGTAGATCTCGACGTCCGGCCGGGCGAGCGCCGCGTCCAGGTCGGTCGTGTAGTCGGTCAGCCCGTGCCGGGCCGCGATCGCGGCCAGCCGCTCCGCGCTGCGCCCCACGAGCACCGGCTCGGGCCAGATGTGGCTGCCGTCGGCCGCGGGTACCCCGCCCTGCTCGCGGATGGCGAGCAGGGAGCGGACCAGATGCTGCTGGTACCCCATGCGGCCGGTGACGCCATTGACCACGATCCCGATCGGCCTGCGTGCCATCGCACCTCCCTGTCGTCCTCCGGCCGGCCCCGGGTCAACCGGCCGGTGGAGGAAAGCGCTTTCCCGGACGACCATAGATGCCCAGGCAGCGGTGCGGCAAGTCCGTCCCGCCGGCCGGTACCCGGTACGCTGCTGCGCATGGCACAGCGGGTAGTAGACGCATGACGCGGTCGGCCGCGGAGCCGGGCGCCGTGACGCTCGCCGACGTCGCCCGGCGGGCGCGCGTCTCCCCGTCCACGGCGTCCCGCGTCATCAACGGCAGCGCCAAGCACGTGGCCGAGGAGCTGCGGGTGCGGGTGCTGCGGGCGGTGGAGGAGCTGCGCTACGTGCCGAACGCGCATGCGCAGAATCTAGCCCGTCCCAAGCGCAGCGCGGTGGGTGTCATCGTGCACGACGTGTCGGACCCGTACTTCTCGGAGATCACCCGGGGGCTGCAGCGGGTGGCCACCGACCACGGGCGGCTGCTGGTGATCTGCAACAGCTACCGGGACCCGGTGCGCGAGCTGGAGTACGTGGAGCTGCTGCGGGCCCAGCAGGTGGCGGCGATCGTACCGGCCGGCTCCGGGTACCACGACGCGCGGTTCACCCGGGACTTCAACGCCAAGCTGCGCGCGTACGAGCAGACCGGCGGGCGGGTGGCGGTGATCGGCCGGCACGAGATGGTCGGCGACGCGGTGGTACCGGCCAACGAGTCCGGCGCGTACCTGCTGGGCATGGAGCTGTTCAACCTCGGGCACCGCCGGGTCGGTGTGATCGCCGGTCCCCGGGTGCTGACCACCACCACCGACCGGATGGCCGGGCTGCGCCGGGCGGCCCGGGACACCGGCCGGCAGCTGCCCGCCCGGCGCATCGTGTACGGCGACTTCAGCCGGGACGGCGGCGCGGCGGCCACGCAGGTGCTGCTGGACCAGGAGCCCGGGCTGACCGCCGTCATCGCGTTGAACGACTCGATGGCGGTGGGCGCCCTGGCCGCGCTGCGCGACCGCGGGGTGAAGGTACCGGAGGAGGTGTCCGTGGCCGGCTTCGACGACGTACCGGTGGCCCGGGACGTGATCCCGGCGCTGACCACGGTCCGGCTGCCCCTGGTGGAGATGGGTATCCGCGCGATGAACCTGGCCCTGTCCGACGGGCCGGTGGGAGTGCCGCACGTGGAGCAGGTGTCCGCCGAGCTGATCCGCCGGGACAGCAGCGGACCCGCGCCCGACCGGCCCTGAGGGTGGCCGGCGTACCTCGGCGGTAACGCGCGGGCGGGCTGCGACCAAGTACCGGTGTAGCCCGACCCGACGACCGAGGAGGTTCGATGGTGGCGCCGTGGACGTGACCCGGATCGGTACCGACACCGCCGCGCTGGAGGAGTTCTACCGGCGGTACGTGGACGACGTGCAGGGCTTCCTCGCCCGCCGGGTGGCGCAGCCGTACCTGGTGGCGGACCTGACCGCGGAGGTGTTCCTGGCCGCGGTCGACGCGGCCCACACCTACCGCCCGGCCCGCGGTACCCCGGTGGCCTGGCTGTACGGCATCGCCCGCCGGCTGGCCTCGGCGGAGTACCGGCGCGGACAGCGGGAGGGTCGCGCGGTCGGCCGGCTGGCCGGGCGGCGGCTGGTGGACGAGGACGACTACGCGCGGCTGGAGCGGCGGATCGACTCGCAGCGCCAGGCCCGCGAGCTGTACCAGGCCATGGACCTGCTCTCGCCCGGCGAGCGGGCGGTGCTGGAGCTGGTGGCGCTGGACGGCCTGGCCGTGATGGAGGCGGCGCGGGCGCTGGGCATCGCCGGGGTGGCTGCCCGGGTGCGGCTGCACCGGGCCCGGCGCCTGCTGCGCGACCGCCTCGCCGAACC